>JAGAJQ010000122.1 GCA_017828955.1 Oscillospiraceae bacterium | reverse complement strand
TTACGACAAAAAGAGAAAGGTTGCGTAGGATTGTCCTACACACCCTTTCGGTTACATATTCAATACTTCTGTATGGGTGGTCGCCTTTAAAGCACCCTTTTATTTTACATTTTCGTAAACATATTTTCTACTGTAAGATATGAAGACTCTGAAGCTTTTTTACAGTTTGTTTCAAAAGCGCCGTGTCCGCTTTCTTCTTCTGTATCTGACATCGAACGTACCGCTGCGAAAGGAACATCACAAAGATTACAGATATGTGCTATTGCAGCAGTTTCCATATCTGTGCACATAGGGGCAAATCTGTTTATTATATCTTCTCTTCCCTCCTGTTCGATGAAAACATCGCCTGTTACCATTGTTCCCTTAACAACTTTTCCTGTATGGGTTTCGGGAGTTTCACAAAGAAGTTCGGAGATTTTTTCATCGGGGGCAAAATATCCTCCCGAAACTTTTGGGTGGTCTTCAAAAACAAACGAATCAAGATCGTGATAACAGACTTTATCTGCTATTACTGTATCGCCGATATGAAGGGATTTTTCCATTCCCCCTGCAACGCCCGAAACGATGATAAAATCAGCATTATAGTTGTTTATAAGAGCCATAGCACCTGCTGCGGCATTTACCTTTCCCATACCCGCGGCAACGATTACTACTTCTTTTCCAAAAAATGTTCCTTCGTGAAAAGTTCTTTTTATGAATTCAGTATCTTTTCGATTTTCTAATTTATCAAGGTAAAGCGAAATTTCCGCTTCGATAGCACCGATTATTCCTATTTTCATAACATTTCCTCCAAATATTTTTTTGATATTATATCACATTATACAGTTTTTTTCAACATCTGAATAAAAAGTTGAAAATAATATAAAAAATATGGTATAATATAAGAGATAGGGAGGTATATTATGAAGGTAATTTTTAATCCTGATGAAGAAATCGTCAAAACTGTAAAAGAGGGCCTTGAACGAACAGGCGGATATTGTCCTTGCAGAATTGAAAAGAGTGAGGATACAAAATGTATCTGCAAGGAATTCAGAGAACAAATAAAAGATCCTGAATTCGAAGGCTTCTGTCATTGTCTGCTTTATTACAAATCAAAGTAACAGGGGTGATACTATGGCTGAAACAACACTTACAAAAGATAATTTCGAGAAGGAAGTTAACGAATCTGACAAGACCGTTCTTATTGATTTCTGGGCAACCTGGTGCGGTCCTTGTAAGATGATCGCTCCTGCTATCGAGGAAATTGCCGAAGAATTTTCAGATGAAGTAAAAGTCTGCAAAGTAAATATCGACGACGAACCTTCTCTTGCAACAAAATTCGGAATAACAAGTATTCCTACGCTTTTGGTTATAAAGAACGGTGAGGTTGTTAAAACTTCGGTGGGATATATTCCGAAAGAAAAAATCATCGGACTTTTCGAATAAACCAAAAAGGATTGAATCAAATGATACTCGGAAATCTTGAACCTTCAAGAGTTTTTAATTATTTTGAACAAATATCCGCTATACCGAGAGGATCGGGCAATACGGAAAAGATCAAGCAATATCTTCTCGATTTTGCCGATAGCTATGGCTTTGAAAGTCTTTCTGATGAAATAGGTAATGTTCTTATAAGAAAACCTGCATCAAGAGGATATGAAAAAGCCGAAGGCATTATTATTCAGGGTCATATGGATATGGTCTGCATAAGCAGAGCTGATAAGGTCGTTGATTTTGAAAACGAAGGTATAGTTGTTTGTACTGACGGCGAAAAAATCTGGGCAGACGGAACATCTCTCGGTGCGGACAACGGAATAGCTATCGCTTATACGCTGGCTATCCTTGAATCTGACAGTATCCCTCACCCTGCTATTGAAGCACTTTTCACAACCGATGAAGAAACGGGTCTTTTAGGTGCATCAGCGTTTGATGTTTCACTTCTTCGCGGAACGAAGCTGATAAACATCGACTCGGAAATCGAAGGTTGTCTTACTGTCGGATGTGCGGGAGGACTGAGATGTACCGCTGAAATCAAGGCAGACACTGAAAATTCATCGGGTGAAGCGATGAAGATAAGCATCAAAGGACTTTCGGGCGGACATTCGGGAATGGAAATAGACAAATGCAAAGAAAATTCGATAAAACTTCTCGGCAGAATTCTTTTCCATCTTTCTGATAAGTTTGAACTGAACATCGCCTCAATAAATGGCGGTCTCAGAGAGAATGCTATTCCCTCTGAAGCAGAAGCGGAGATATATGTCGATAAGCTCTATGCAGACAGGTTTTTATCAGAATTTCACCGCTATACAGAAGAACTGAAAAAAGAACTTAAAGTAACAGAGCCCAACCTTTCCGTTCTTCTCACGGGTTGTAAACCCCGTTCTACAATGTTTACAAGAACTTTTACAGAAAAATTCATATTCCTTCTTTACCATTGTCCCAATGGAATAATCAGAATGAACCCCATTATCAGTGGAAATGTTCAGACCTCTTTAAACCTTGGTATTCTCTCTCAGAAAGATGATACACTTACTATGAGATTTTCTCTTCGAAGCAGTGTTGCTGCGGAAAAGGAAGAACTCAAAGAAAAGCTCAGATCGTTTATGGAATATCTTGGTGCAAAAGCGGAATTCACCGCTGAATATCCTGCATGGGAATACAGAAAAGACTCTGTTTTAAGAGATACCACAATAGAAGCTTATAAAAAAGTCTATCGTGAAAGCCCACAGATAATGACTTTACACGCAGGTCTCGAATGTGGTGTATTCGCAGGAAAAAATCCGAAACTCGATTGCATTTCTTTCGGCCCCGACCTTAAGGACGTTCACTCGCCCGACGAATGTATGACGGTTTCAAGTGTTTCAAGAACCTGGAGATTTTTACTTGAAATACTAAAGCTCAGCACATAAAATTTAAAGGAGTATATCAAAATGATAACAGACGGATTTGTTTATATCGCCGCTTTAATAGGAATTGCGGCATTACTTATTTATCTTCCTAAGATATGGAAAGGAAAGGCGGCCGATGTATTTTTCAGCTTTGCCCCTCCTGTTGTTCTTATATACCTCATAATGATGGTATTATGCACACTTAAAGTATGGGACCTCGGAGCGACAGCTCCCACATACTCGGCTCTTAAAAACCCGATTTTATATGCGATGGTTTTCATAATGCTTTTAAGATGTGATATGAAGAAAATCATAAAGCTCGGACCCAAGATGCTTATAGGATTCTTCTCTGCAACACTTTCAATCGGACTCGGATTTGTTGTTGCACACGCAATACTCGGAAGTCTTCTCGGTGAAAACTCGTGGCAGTCACTCGGTGCTCTTTGCGGAAGCTGGATGGGCGGCGGCGGAAATATGCTCGCTATTCAGGCTGCTCTTGAAGTTTCAGAAGCAGATATGGCTTATGCCGTTGTAATGGACTCTGTATGTGCGTCATTCTATGTAATGTTCCTTTTATGGGCTATCGGTCTTTCAAAGATATTCAACAAGTGGACAAAGGCTGACACAAAAGCTATCGACGAAGTTGGTGCTTCTCTTGAAGCAGAAACAAAGGCAAACACAAAGCCTGTAACTTTCCAGAATATTATTCTTATTCTCGGTATGGGTCTTGTCGTTTCAGCTCTTTGCCAGTATCTCGGCGGACTTCTCAACGGACTTATTCCTTTCTTTGATAAGGGAACCTGGACTGTTCTTATGGTAACTGTTTTAGGAACTGTTCTTGCTCTTACACCCGTTGGAAAACTCAAAGGTATCGAAGAAATTTCAAACGTTATGCTTTATATCACAATCGCGCTCATAGCATCAAGAGCAGACCTTGCCGCTATCGAAAACGCTCACTGGTGGCTCCTCTGCGGTGTTATAATCCTTGTTATCCATGTAGGTATAATGGTTATTCTCGCTAAGCTTTTAAAGCTCGATATCTTTACCTGCTGTGTTGCATCACTCGCTAACATCGGCGGAACAGCAACTGCTCCCGTTCTCGCAGGAACATACAGCAGCGCACTCGTTCCTGTTGGTATCGTTATGGCTCTCTTAGGATACATTATCGGTACTCCCGGTGGACTTTTAGTTGCAAAACTTATGGAAATATTCTAAATCAAACAAAACAAGCCGTTGTCTTTAAAGGCAACGGCTTTATTTTTATTCTGTCATTTCTTTATAGAATTCTGAGTAATCTTTTCTTTCATCGTTTGTGAACTTAATCGCCATACGAGGATGCTGGTTGAGCTGACCTGTCATAAGATACTGAAGGTCGTAACCCCATTTACATTGTTCTTTTATTTCAAGCATATAATCTTCAATAAATCTGTATACAGGGAATATATTGTATTTAGGATTTTTGAGGAAGCCCAAAAGAAGTTCCATAGCGCAGTTACCTGCACCTCTTCCCATTCCGAGATATGTTGCGTCGAGAAGATCTACCCCATCACCACAGGCTTCGATTGTGTTAGCAAAAGCAAGTTGCTGATTATTATGTGTATGAATACCGATTTTCTTATTGTATTTTTCGCCGACTTCCATATAATGTTCGGCAACTCTCGCTATCTGTTCGGGACAGAATGCACCAAAACTGTCAACTATATAGATGCAGTCAACGGGGGTCTGACAAACCATATTGATAGCAACATCGATATTTTCTTTCTGTGATGTTGAAATAGCCATAAGGTTGCAGGTTGTTTCGTAACCCTTTTTAGCGGCGTCTTCAATCATCTGGATCGCCTCAGGCATCTGATGGATATATGTCGCTACTCTTACCATATCAACGGGAGAATTGACTTTCTGGTCAAAATCATCAAGTTCGTGTCTTCCGATATCCGCCATAATTGCGATTTTAAGGTCTGTATTATTTTCACCGACGATTTCTCTGATATGATCATCGCTGCAGAATTTCCACTTTCCGAATTTAGACTCATCAAATACTTTTTTTGACGCACGGTAGCCCATTTCCATATAGTCTACCCCTGCCTCTATATTAGTCTTATAAAGGGCTTTTACAAAATCGTCGGAAAAGTAAAAATCATTTACAAGTCCTCCGTCACGCATTGTAGCATCAAGAACTTTGATACTTTCGCGGTAGCCCATAAGTTCTGATAAAACTTTCATAACAAAATACCTCGCTTAAATAGATTTGCCTTCCCGATATATCATCGGGATTATGTTTCACATTATATCACTATTGCTTAACGATTTCAAGCGTTAAAGCTTTAAAATATAAAATTTCGTGCAAAGAATACAAATTCTCTGCACGAACAGCACTATTTTTTAAAAAATATAGACCAAAACATTATTTATTTCTGCATTTTTTCTTTCTTCTTGCGTATTTTCTGCAACTTTCTCTGATTTCTATTTCCTTTTCAATCTCTTTTTCATAATGGTTTCTTATATCTTCTGAAACGAATGATATGAATACAGAGTTTGAAGGTTTCTTTCTTCTTGAAAAATAAAGCTTGAGATGAACAGAGTTTGTTTTATCCCATACAGATTCAATCGCGTGGCGCATTGACCTTTCTGCTGAACCTCTTGAAGTCTTGAAATGTCTTTCAATAACAGGATAAATTTCTTTTGTAATACTATTTACAGCCTTGGGATTATAAACCGATATAAGAACGGCTTTTCTTAAATATCGATAACCCGAAATATGAGAAGGTATTCCGAGTTCGGAAAGAATACCCGAAACAAGCAATTTCATATCGCGTTTTCCGTTGTTATCTGTGCAGTCATATTCTGATTCAACAGCGTCTACAATGCCGAATTTACCAAACGGTTTATCGGGTTCGTAATCTTTGAAATCAACCGCTTTTTCATCGGGATGATAGACGAGAACCTTAGGAGAATAATCTTCTTCTGAGGAAATGAGTTCGTAAAATACCGATACCGCAAACGGCATAGCTGATTTCTCGAAAATGATAATATCGGGGTGATTAGCCTTTATGTACGAAAACTCGTTTTCACAATCGAAACACTTTACAACGACATCAGCCTCATCGGGAGAAATGATGCTACCGACAGGTTGATATTCACTTTCAGGATTTCTATAATATACAATCTTCATAGCAACAATTCTTTCGTTTTATTCTATATTAAAAGTTTACCATAATAAGTATATAAAAACAATACAATTGACTGAATAGATTTATACATAATTCGACAAAATATTCTATAAATCGCACAAATTCCGAACAAAAACAGATTTACTTTCTCATAAACAAAAGTCCGAATGTTCCCGCACCGCAATTACAGGAAATGGTTGCGGAGGCTTTTTCAACATATATATGCTTGAAATCAACATATTTCTTTGTTTCAGAAACGATAAACTGCTGCATTTCATAAGAAAATCCTACTGTATTCACAATAAGCATACTATCATCTATATCAGAAGAATGATAAAGAACATCTCTGATATAACTGCGTATATATAGCTTTTCGTTACCTAAAATAAATTTTTCAAAAGTAAGTTTTCTGTTTTTTACAGACATAACAGGGTGAATGGATAGTGTGTTCAGAAGGTCTGAAATGCGATGGTCAAGACGATTATTATATGTAAGGCAATCAGCAGATCTGAGAATAAAAGAACATTCTATCTTCTCGCGGACTTTTTCAAGTTCTTTAAGAATAATCTCAACTGTTGCACCTTTTTTGG
>JAGAJQ010000121.1 GCA_017828955.1 Oscillospiraceae bacterium | reverse complement strand
TGAAAGGGTGACAAACTTGTCGATTGAGGGACAGGATTTATTTTTTGTTAAAGTAAACAAAAAGTCCTCCCTTTTGAAAAGAGAGGACAGGCATATTTTTGTTTTAAAATCAGAAACCGAGTTCTTCTTTGACGAGAATGACTTTTATGCGGTCTTTTATACGCTGTTTTGCCGAAATAACATAGTTGCAGCATATTCTTGCACCGTCACAACCGTCGCTTATTTTTCCGTCTATTCCTATGCAGACACCTGTTTTCTGACAATAGGTATCGCAGGAAAGTCGCTTTGTATTGGCGGGGGCTGCAATAGATTTCACTCTCTTTGCGGCTTCATCGATATTGCGGACAACTTTATTCATTCCGACAACCATAATAACCTGCTTTGGCCCGAATGTTATTGCTGAAACGCGGTTACTGTTTCCGTCAACATTATAAAGATATCCATCTTCTGTTACGGCATTTGACGAACAGAGGTAACTATCCGCAGAAAAACAATCGCGATAGAGTTTTTCAATAGCCTCTCCCGAAAGACCTGTTCTGTCGAGATAGTTATAATCGCCCGACTTTAAAAGGTCGATAACCCCACATTCCTGCAGACTTACTGATCCGCCTGTGCTTAATGTTTCACCCTTTGTTAAAAGTGATTTCACGACAGAAAGGGCTTCTTCCTTATTTTCACATATATATGCTTTCATATTGTTTTTTTCAAGGGCTTTCGCTGTTCTTTCGAGTTTCTGTGTTATAACTGCGTCGAGATTTGTATTCATAGGATTTTCCTCCTTTTTATTTTGAAATATTATACCATTTAAACCAAGGATTTTCAAGCAGTATCATAACGATGGTATTCCTTATCAAAATAATATGGTATGTTTTGTTTAATTTTTACAAAAAATAGTTCAAATATATTCAATAATTGTTATTATTAGCGGTTGTTTATATTTTTGAAATTGTGCTATAATATATACAAACATTGATAGATGATGTTTTTAAACAAAAGAATCGGAGGAAAATTATCATGAAAAAGTTTCTTGCTACAGTAGCTGTTGCTACAATCGCTCTTTCTACAATGGCTCTCGCTGTTTCAGCTGAATCAGCTACAGTTGTTGAAGACACACTTCCTGCTGCTACAGACGCAGTTGTAACAGACGCTCCTGCTACAACAGACGCTGCTGATAACCCTGAAACAGGTAACTCAGCTGTTGCTCTTCTCGCAGTTCCTGCTGCAATCGCTGCTGCTGCTGTAATCGCTAAGAAGTCTAAGTAAGATTTTCTTGTAAAACCCGTTCCTTTATGGGAACGGGTTTTTTCTTTTTTATGGTTAATTTTATTGACTGTCAGAATAAAATACTATATAATATATGTATACTTTTTTAAGGAGGATTACGACAATGGGTATTATTAAAGCTACTAAGGACGCTATAAGCGGAGGTCTTGCGGATACATGGCTTGAGGTCTATGAAGCGGACAATATGACAGGTCAGACACTTCTTGCAAGCGGTAAGGCTGTAAGAAAAGACGGAAGAAACAACAACACACAGGGCAACGCCAATATTGTTTCAAACGGCTCAATTATCCACGTTTATCCCAATCAGATGATGATTCTTACCGATAACGGAAGAATTGCTGATTATTCAGCCGAAGAAGGAACTTATGAAGTTTATCTTTCAAGTGCTCCTTCTCTTTTCAACGGCGAACTTATGGATTCTGTAAAGGAAACTTTCAGCAGAATCAAATTTGCAGGTACTCCCTCATCGGCTCAGCACGTATTTTTTATAAATCTTCAGGAAATCAAGGGTATCAAGTTCGGAACTGCCAACCCTATAAACTATTACGATAATTTCTATGATGCGGAACTTTTCCTCCGTTGTCACGGTACATACTCAATCAAGATCACAGACCCCTTGAAGTTCTACACAGAATGTTGTCCCAGAAACTCTACAAGAGTTGAAGTTGAAGATATATTCACACAGTACAGAAGTGAATTCCTTATGGCACTTCAGGGTGCTATAAATAAGCTCTCTGCTGACGGAAAGAGAATTTCACACGCTATGTCAACTCTCCCTGAACTCGCAAAGTATCTTAACGACGCTCTCGATGAACAGTGGAAGGAAACAAGAGGCTTTGAAATTATCTCTGTTGCTATTTCAAATCTCGATTACGATCCCGAAAGCAAGGAACTCATAAATCTCAGAAACAGAGCTGCTATGCTCAAAGACCCCTCAATCAGAGAAAGCTATGTTCAGGCTAATGTTTCTGAAGGTCTTAAAGCAGCAGGTTCTAATTCAGCAGGTGCAGGTCAGGCTTATTTCGCTATGGGAATGGGTATGCAGAACACAGGCGTTAACACATTTTCACAGACAAATGCACAGCAGATGGCTGCTATGCAGATGAATAACAATACAGCAAATGCTGCAGGCGGCTGGAAATGCGCTTGCGGTGCTGAAAACACAGGAAAGTTCTGTTCTGAATGTGGTGCTCAGAAACCCGCTCCCGCAGGTAGCTGGAAATGTGCTTGTGGCGCTGAAAACACAGGTAAGTTCTGTTCTGAATGTGGTTCGGCTAAGCCCTCAGCAAACTGGAAGTGCGCTTGCGGTGCTGAAAACGAAGGAAAATTCTGTGCTGAATGTGGCGCTAAAAGACCTTAACTTATAGGGGAAAGAATTAATATGACTACTATCCAATATAAATGTCCTAACTGTGGCGGGCCTTTACAATGGAGTGCTACTAAGCAGACTTTTGCCTGTGATTACTGTGGAAGTGAATTCACGGAAGAACAGCTTAAAATTGCATTCCCCGATATAGAAGGTAAAACGCTCGAGGAAAATGTCGAAGAACCTGAAGTAAAGGAATTTGAGGAAAATACTTCACTTTACAGATGCGGAAGCTGTGGTGCTGAAATAATTGCAGAGACAACAACCGCCGCAACATTCTGCTATTATTGTCATAACCCTGTTATCATAGAGGGCAGACTTTCGGGTGACTATAAACCTTCACACGTTATTCCCTTTGTTATCGAAAGAGAAAAGGCTCTTACGATTTTCAAAGAATGGTGTTCTAAAAAATGGTTTCTGCCTAATGATTTCAAGTCTGAACAACAGCTTGAAAAAATGACGGGCGTATACATTCCCTTCTGGCTTGCCGACTGTAAGGCAGACGCTCGTATGACTGCTATGGGTAAAAAAGTAAACACCTGGCAATCGGGCGACAGAATTTATACAAGAACAAAAGAATACAGCGTAAAGAGATCGGCTATCATTGATTATATGAAAGTTCCTGCGGACGGTTCTTCAAAGGCAGAAAACTCTCTTATGGAAGCAATTGAGCCTTTTGATTACACCGCGATGAAGCCTTTTTCGATGTCTTATCTTTCAGGATATCTTGCTGAAAAATACGACATAAAGAACATTGATGTCTTACCAAGAATAAAGGAAAGAGTTACATCAAGTTCTGAATCGATACTCAGAGAATCAATTACGGGATATTCTATGGTTATTCCTCAGAACAAGAACATCAACCTTATAAAGACAACCTGGAATTATACACTCTTCCCTGTATGGTTTATGACATACAAACACAGAGACAAGAGTTATTATTTCTCGATAAACGGTCAGACAGGAAAACTTGCGGGTACTCCCCCGTTTGATACCAAAAAGGGTGTACTTTTCTCAGCAGGTATAGGGCTTTTAGCATCGGTACTTCTCGGAATTATTATGATTGTGGGAGGTATTGTATGATGATGAAAAAATTAACTGCTTTCATATCTGTTCTCGTTATATCGCTCTCACTTTTTTCTGTAAGTGTTTCAGCGAAAAGATACGACGAAGGAAAAGTTTTTGTTTCGGATAAGGAAAGTTATCTTTCGGATTCGGAATTTGATGATATAGTTGATACCGCTGAAAAATTATCAGATAAAACGGGATACAATGTCGGCATCATAATTACCGACGATATAGGAAGTAAAAGTCCTGTTGCTTTTTCTGATGATGCTTATATGGATGTTTTCTCGAAAAACTCAGATGGTTTTATGATCCTTCTCAACAATGATACCTATGAAGATCATATCTCAACTGCGGGAAATGCTATTTTAATGTACTCTGACGCAAGGCTTATGAATACTCTCGACAGTGCGGGAAGTTATCTTAAAGAAGAAGATTTCTATTCAGCACTCAAAACAATGCTCGGAAAACTTGATAGCTATTACGATGCAGGTGTCCCTGCTGAAAACGAAGGATACACAAAAGACGACATAGAAAACGCTACCGGACAGGATTTTCTTGGCAGACTTATAAATATCTTTCATAAGTTAGGTATTTCGTTTGTTATCTTCATTGTTGTTTCGATTGTTACATTCTTTATAGTAAAGTCTTCATATCGTTTTAAAACGGCTGAGTCAGCAAGAACTTATGTAAACAAATCAGAAACTTTCTTCAGAGAAAAATCTGACACTTTCATAAGAGAATACACAACAAGCCACAAGATTTCTTCTGACAGTTCGGGCGGTGGAAGTCGCGGTGGCGGTAGCGGAAGAGTCGGTGGATCGTCGGTTCATCGTTCGAGCGGTGGCGGATCTTTCGGCGGTGCAAGCAGAAAGAGATAAAACAGAATAAAAAAATAAAAGGTACCTTTAGGGGTACCTTTTTTGTTATGGTAATTTTGAAAGAAATTCTTTTATTTCTCTGTTAAGGCTCGCTACAGGAAGCCCTACCACATTGAAGAAATCGCCGTCTATTCCCTTTACGAATAAACTTCCGAGGCCTTGTATTCCATAAGCGCCTGCTTTATCGAAAGGTTCGCGTGAAGCGATATAGTTTTCGATTTCTTCTTCAGAAAGAGGATAGAATTCAACTTCGGTTTCTTCGCGGAAAGAATAACTTTCGCCGTTCATAAAAAGCGCGCAACCTGTTACTACATAGTGAATTTTTCCTGAAAGAAGAGAGAGCATTCTTCTTGCGTCATCGTCATCTATGGGTTTCCCGAGGATTTCGTTGCCTGCTATTACTACCGTGTCGCTTCCTATTACAAGGCTTTCGGGGTGATTTTTAGCAACATCTTCGGCTTTCTGCGTTGCGAGAATTTTAGGAACTTCGAAGAGAGGGGTTTCTTCGGGAACAACTTCATCTATTTCAGAAGGAATACATCTGAAATCGGAAAAGATATTTGAAAGAAGTTCTTTTCTTCTCGGAGATGCAGAGGCTAAAATTATATCCATAACCAGACTCCTTAAAAATCAATGAATTTTTGTTTGGGAGAACTCTCTCCCGTTACTTTTTCACCAAGGTAATTCGCCCATCTTTCACAGAAAAAGCTGAAATACGAAATATGGTTCTTTTTTCTGTAATTTATCATCATAGGCGTCATCGCCCAGAAGCTTGATGGGATCCCTATCACGATAAGATACAGAGGGCCTAATATAAGGGACTGTATTGTATGGCCGTATTCGTGGACGATAACCTGTTCACGATAGCCGTCTTCTTTTTCGGAAAGGGTCTCCGAAACGAAGACAAAAAGCCCTAAAGACATACTTGCATCGGGGTTTTTCCATTCGGTAAAGACAGCACCGTGATATATAAAATGCTTACATTTTATGTATCTTAAAAATACAAAAAATCCGCCTATTGTCTGAAGAATTCCCCAGGTGCACTGACAGAGTGTATAGAGAAATCTTCTCATTTGAGTAATGACTTGGGGTCGTATTCGGGCTGTTTTGTAATGTTCTTGTTGTTTTCAATTTCGTTCGCGAAAACATCCTGCCATTCTTCTGCTGTATATTCTTCGATAGAAACAGAAATATGACTTTCAGACGCGCCTATTGCTTCATTGAGTGCTTTTGAAAGTTTTTCTGTTGCGATTTTTTTCTGTTCGTCTGTTCTGCCTTTGAGCATTTTAAGAGTAATATGAGGCATATTTTTTTACGCTCCTATCTTCTGTATGTTACAGTAAGTGATTTTATTTCCTTTGAAAGCTTTTCTGTAAGCATTCCCTTTTTCATTCGCCACTGCCAGTTCTTTCCGAGAGTTGAAGGCTCGTTCATACGGGCAGTATTGTCGAGTTCGAGAAAATCCTGCATCTGCGCTACGGCGAGATCTGCAGTGCTACTCCATGCGAGGCGGATAAGTGCCTTCGGAAGCATTTTTTCACTTCTTACATTTGTATATTTCTTGAGAAAAGCTTTGTCTTTTTTAGGTAAATTCGAGAGCCAGCCGACAACTGTTTCGTTATCGTGTGTTCCTGTATATACTACGCAGTTTTTGGGGTAATTATGCGGAAGATAATTGCTATCGGATTTATGATCGAAAGCGAATTCTAAAATCTTCATTCCCGGATAGCCTGAAGATTTAAGCATCTTTTCAACTTCGGGAGTTAAGAAACCAAGGTCTTCTGCGATAATTCCTGTCTTTTTAAAGTTCTGTTTTACTGCTTTTATGAACTTCATATCGGGGCCTTTTACCCACTCGCCTATTCTTGCGTTTTCGTTTCCGTAAGGGATTGAATAATAACTTTCAAAGCCACGGAAATGGTCTATTCGGATAACATCGAAAAGTTTTGCTGTTGCTTTTATTCTTTCCATCCACCAGGAGAAATTCTGTTCTTCCAAAACGTCCCAACGGTAGAGAGGATTTCCCCATAACTGACCGTCTTCTGAAAAACAATCGGGCGGACATCCCGCAACGTTTGTAGGTAAAAGTGATTTATCAAACTGGAAGATTTCAGGGTTTGCCCAGGTATCTGCACTGTCTGACGCAACATAGATAGGAATATCGCCTATCAGTTTAACGCCGTTCTTTTTTGCATAGGATTTCATTTTATCCCATTGTTTAAAGAAAAGGAACTGAATATATCCCCAGAAATCTATTTCTTCGGATAAAAGTTCACGATATTTTTCAACTGCGTTTTTCTTACGGAATTTTATATCGTCATCCCATTCCTGCCAGGCTTTTAAATCAAAATGATTCTTGACAGCCATATAGAAAGCATAGTCTTCTATCTTGGGATTTTCCTTTATGAAATCAAGGTAGAGTGATTTATCCCTATCAAAGCCGTTTTTAAAGGCTTTTTTAAGGACTTTGAATCTCTCGTTGAAGATTTTTTCATAGTCAACCTTTTCATCGTTATCGCCGAAATCGATATTTTCATAATCGCTTTTTTCGAGAAGATTATCTTCTGCTAAAAGGTCGAAATCGATGAAATACGGATTTCCTGCGAATGATGAAAATGACTGATAAGGTGAATCTCCATAGCTTGTAGGGCCTATCGGGAGAAGCTGCCAGTATTTCTGCCCTGAGTTTTTAAGAAAATCGATAAATTCATAAGCCGCTTTGCCCATTGTTCCTATTCCGTAATCGGAAGGAAGAGAGAATATCGGCATAAGTATTCCGCTTGCACGCATAGTAAAATTAAGCCTTTCTTATTGTCTGAATAAGGACTGTAAGCCCTGCCCACGCGAGATTATAAAGAAGAACAACTGTAGGACTCAGTTCGGGGAATGATGAAAGGACAGCAAATACAAGTGCCATTAAAAGTCCTAAAATGCCCGATGCGGCCTGAATGATAAGACCGATATTAGCTGTTTTTCTGATACGCTTTGTTCCGATAATGAGCGATGCGAATGACGCAAATCTTCCGTTACATACGAGAGATGACGACTGTTTAGGAACATAGCTTGTTGTTTCTTCGAATTCATTATGAAGTCTGAAAGGAAGAAGCTTGAACATATCGGGCGAAACGCCAAAAAGTTCGGAAAGTTTGTTGATACTGATAATTGAGTCAACAGTTCTGAGCATTACGCTTACTTCGTTCTTTTCAAATTCTTTAAGGCAGTATTCCACTTCTGAATTTGCCTTTATATCAATGATGAACATCGCTGAAAGTTCACCTGAGATTGAAAGATAAACGGCTGATCTTCCGTTTTCTGTATACTCTCTTTCTCTTGCGGCTGTAGGCATACCTTCGATGCTATGGTTTATCATAAGTTCTCTGCTTCCGAGAAGAACACGCTTGTTATTTATCCAGCCGCAAAGACCCATAGAATCTTCATAGATATAGCTTTCAACGGGGTTGAGCATTTCTGTCTTTCCGACGATTATATCATAGAACATATGCTTTAAGATACTTCCCGAATGGCTTGTAAGACTCGCCGCCTGAACGATAGCTTCGTCTACCTGTGTTCCTGAAAATACCTTTATTGATGAAAGTGTTACTGTTCCTTCGGGGAAAAGCTGTGAAACGTCTAAAAGAACGGAATTTGTATCTCCGAAATCTTCAACGCTCTGATAAGAAAGCATTGCTGATGAAGATTCAAGATATTTTGATGCACCCTTTAAAAGAGGAAGATTTACTGTGAAGATTGTTGCGAAGCAGGAGCAGAGTGATAATGTTCCCGCAAAGACGGAGAATGCGATGAATATTCCACCTGCACCTTCAACCGAACGATTGAAGATAAGCGAAAGAATCGCTGCAAGAAGTGCTCCTCCGCAAGCAACGGGAGCTGCTATTTTACAGAAATTATCCGAAATATCGGGAGCGTATGAATTCTTTAAGAAGTCGTTTACGAATTCTGTCTTTTTCATAGCTGAAAGAACGGGAAAATCGCTTAACGCACCTCTTGTGAACTTTGTTGCTGTATCTTCATTATCAACTGTGAAAACAGCGTAATGTTCGCTGTCACCTGCGATATAACGGAAATTCTTTTCGGTTCTCCATACAGAGAAGAGTTTGCCTAAGGTATTGAAAAGAAGTGAGAATATCGCAACTGAAATATATACATTTACATAGCCTTGTGCAACTATTCCTGTATTCGCAAGCGCTACCATAGCGGAAACAAGTGTTCCGACTATTGCAACGGCGCTTAAGGTATCGGTATCCGCCTGAAGTTTGAAAAGCTTTTTAAATCCGCAAGAAATCACGGAATAGCAGACAAATGCTGAAAGAAGTCCTAAAATAATATTGACGAAAAGGAATGTTGTGGGCTGTGCACCCTTGCTTAAAATTTCGATAACAGGAAGATCGAAATCGTTTGCAAGCGAGATAAGACCGCTTGAAAGTGCTGCTACAACGAGGAAAATAAATCTTACCGCAAGAGAATTCTTGAACTGAAGAATATCGTTATGAACAGAAGGAGCGTCGTCTATTGATTCGAAATCTGTTATCTCTCTTCCATCGTCTGCGATTTCAACCGTATCATCGTCATCTTCTCCGATAAGAACAAAATCGTTGACTTTCTTTCTTCTGCGTTCTCTGAGTTCACGCATTTTCTGCATTTCGCTTGCTGATTCGTCTATCGGGATAGGTTCTGTATTCGGAAGAATTTTATCCTCAAGTTTAAGGTCGATATCAGAAATGCTCTTTCTTGAAATGGGAGGAATTACTGCTGTATGCTGTCCCCTCTCCTTCTTGATACGGTTGAGGTTTTCAACCATATTATCGTTTTCTGCCGCCTTATGAGGTTCTAAAGGTTTTACTTCTTTATTATCGAAAGAAAGTCTGCCTGTCTGTTCTTTTTTCTGTGCAGGTTTCTTTTTCTTCTGTGTATCCTCGGGTTCTGCTGTAAGAACAGGACCTGTCATTTCGAGAGTTATCTCTTTGGGTCTTTTAGGTTTATTGATTTTTATTTCGATAACGGGTTCTTTCTTTTTAGGTTCACCCATCATTGAAGAATAAACGTCAACATTGATATCATCGGGAGTAGGAAGTTCTGCTGTATACTCTCTGAGTTTTGAACTTTCTCTTTCCTTTGCTGAAAGTTTTTTCTTATCCTTTATTTCTGTATGATGTTTTTCTTCTGCCTTTGAAGGTTTTTCGGGTTTTACTGCCTTTTCAGGCTTTGCGATTTCTTCCTTAGCGGGAGTTTCTTCTTTTTCCTTTTTAGCAAAAAGTCCCTTTATTGTATCGAAAATGCCCGGCTTGTCATCATCTTCTTCAACGGGACGATAGCCTGAATTTCCACCAAAAAACTCTTTAAGATCACTGTCTATTCTTATAGGATTTTCTTTTTCGGATTTTCCGAAAGCGTCGGAAAGAGTTTCGTTCTTTACTTTCTGTTCACGAGGCTTTTTGGCAACAAATCCGCCATCGAGAGCCTTGCTGAGTTCAGACTGCTCCTTATTATCCGACTGCTGTCTTGTCATAGAAGGCTTTGAAGAGTCATAGTCGATAGGATTTATTGTTCCGTAATCGAAAATCGATTTTTTGTTATCGTTTACAATTTCGGGTTCTTTTGCAGAAATTTCTTCTGTAACAACAGGCTTTTCTTCCTTGGCAAGTTTTTCAATCTTTACAGACTTTTCTGCCTTAACGGGTTTCTCAGCCTTGATTGTTTTTTCAACCTTTGCAGGTTTTTCTGCCTTAGCGGGCTTTTCCGATTTGACAGTTTTTTTAGCCTTTATGGGCTTTTCTGTCTTAACAGGTTTTTCTTCTTTTATTACCGGCTTTTCCTTGGGGGTTACAGCCTTATTTACTTCGGGTTCTGTTTTACGGGGAGGAACTTTATCAAGATTTCTGCCCGCAAGAATACTGTCAAGGTCAAAAGGTTCGTCAGACTTTGCTACCTCTCGTCTTGGGTGTTCGTTAAGGATGTCATCAAGTGAAAACTGCTTGTCAGCCATTCTTTCTTCCTCCTAAAATTTATCGGAATAGGGATTTCTTTTTAAAATTATCCTCTCTGTCTTACAACTTCGTAAATGAATATGCCTGCTGCGACAGAGGCGTTGAGTGAGGTTACTTTGCCTTTCATTTTAAGGCTTAAAAGATAATCGCATTTTTCTCTTACAAGTCGGCTCATACCTTTTCCTTCGGAGCCGATAACAAGTGCTACCGCACCTTTCATATCAACCGTTGAATAATCTTCGCCCGCAGCGTCTGTTCCGTAAACCCATACGCCGTTGTCTTTTAAATAATCAATGGTTGCTGCGATATTGGGAACTCTCGCAACGGGTACCCAGCTTGCTGCACCTGCTGATGTCTTATTGACTGTAAAGTTAAGTGTTGCACTGTGTCTTTTAGGGATTATAACACCGTCAGCACCGCCCGCCTCGCAGGTTCTTATGATAGCACCGAGGTTGTGGGGATCCTCGATATCATCACAGATTATGATGAAAGGGGGCGTTCCCTTTTCTTTTGAAATGTTGAGGATATCATCTACAGAAACATACTCTGCAACTCCGCCTATTGCGACAACGCCCTGATGCGCACCGCCCTCTGACATCTGAGAAAGTTTTTTATCATCAACATTCTTGACAACAATCCCCTGCTCCTTTGCCATTTTACAGATAAGGCCGATACTTCCGCCGCCCTCTTTTGAAACGTAGATGGTGTCTATATTCTTTTTTGCTTTTAAAGCCTCGATTACGGGATTTCTTCCGATGATGAGACTCTTTTCTTCTTTGAAATTATCGTTATAATAAGCCATAATAAATTCCTTTTAAAAACATTTTAACACATATATAGACATTATAACATTTTTGCAAAAGAAAAACAAGATTTTTCGCTAATTTTTTAGAGAAAAATCTTGTCTGTAATTCAGAATATTATCACGGTCAGAATTACCGTTATAAAAGCGACGACGACTGACGAAATTATGAGTAATAACCTTAACCGCCTTCGTCTGTCGTTTTCATCGAGTTCTGAGAGATATTTTCTTGCGGCAATCCGTAAAGTTTCGGGTTTATCGCCTGATTTTTCAGGTTTTACGAACAAAATCGCCTTTTCAAAGTATTCTCCGTCGGGATTGTTTATCTCAATAACACGCCTATTTACGCCCTTTATCACGATTTTCACCACTCTCTCACTGCGTATATTTCCGATATGGATATTTTAGCCTCAAAAACTTATGTTTATACAAAAAGTAGTCGTTGCTTTACAAAAAATCCTGTGAAAATGTTGAAAACTATGTTGAAAAAGGGTTAATCTGACTGTTGAAAACTTTGATTTTGCAAAAATTTTAGTTGAAAACTCTGTTGAAAGTGTGGAAACTTACGTAACAACGCAACCGATTTTCGTTTATGAAAGTGTCAGATTTCAACATTACAATCTGTAAAAATACTAAAAACTCAGGTTACATTACGGTTACATTTCTTCTCTTGATGTGAGGAATTTTATTGCCCTTTCGATACTGTCCCTTGACGTTCCCCAATCGGCATCTGCACCTGTATTTCTGTAGTCATACATACTGCAATAATGCGAAACATCGTCATAAAGAACTTTCGCATATTCCCCCGCGAGTTTTTTGATATCCGAAAGGAAAAGTTCGAGTTCTTCTTTTTTGAGGTAGTTCGGTGCTTGTTCCATAAGCATATCATAATGGGGAAGGCAGATATATTTCTGTTCACGAAGCTGTTTCTGGAAAGAAGCGTCTTTATAACATTCAAAGAAGGTTTTTAAAAGGCGTTCCATTCCCCAATCGACTTTACTGCAGACAAAACAAGAAGTATTAACCTCGGAAAGTTTTTTCTTCTTTGCATTTTTAGGTTCGAAAAGTTTTTTACCCGAAAAAATTTCTTCGTTTAAAGTCTGGAGATGTGTCTGGAGCATAAGTGCTAATGAAAGACGGTTTTTGCAGGCTTTCATCATAGCAAAATGTTCGGAACAAAACCCGAGTTTATTGGTTTCTATTCTGACATCGGGTTCCATCATAGCGGCACCCATTATGTATTCAACAGTTCTCTGTTCAAGCATATCTCTCATTGTGCAGATAGGACAGCCACAGCTTTCCTCCATAATTTCGCTTATAGGTATTGTAAGGATACTTTCACGCATTTTTATACTTCCTTTCGGGTTATTTTTTTACACATTCATCGTAAAACTCAAGCATTTCTTCCATAAGTTCGCTATCGAGTTCGTTACCTTTATGCATATCAAAATTGGTTTCGATATATTCCGCTCTCATTTCGGGGGTTAAATTTTCGGATCCGCCTATGCTTTGAAGCCATTCATCGCCTTTTTTGTTATATTCTTCTCTGTAAGCGATAGCATCGTCTGAGCATAAAATAAGGTTATGTCCCCTGTCTTCATAGCGGATAAAGGTAAATCTTTCGTCATCTTTGAATTTTTCATAATAACGGTCATAGCTTATTTCTATAGGAACAACCTTGTCATCTGCGCTATGGACAATCATAACGGGTGCGTCTGTTAAGGTGAGGCTCTGAAGTCCGCTCATATAAGCATATTCATTGAAAGTTTTTTCTTCATGTTTTCTGAGATAAGGAATAACAAAATCAATGGCATCGCCTGCTATATTTCTTCCTTCTGCTTCAAGCATATCAAGTGACTGATTGAAGCCCGAAACGGATATTATTCCCTTGACTTCGGGGTAAACTGCGGGTACTGAACAAACTGAGTATCCGCCCCAGCTATGTCCCCACAAAAGAATGGGATAACCGCTGAAATCATCGATATAGTCAAGGGCATATCCAAGGTCTATAACTCCCTGTGGTAAACCGCCGACAGCATCTCCTTCGCTTTCATCGTTACCCGTTGCATCATAAGCGAAAACGAGATAGCCGTTTTTGGTGAAGTAATCGGCAACATCCATATAACTGCGATGTCCGCCACCGCCGAAACCGTGTGCCATAACGATAATGCCTTTTGTTCTGGTTCTTTCTCTCGAATAGAGATAGGCTGTTATCACCTGACCTTTATCGGAATAGAAACGGTGTTTTTCGGCTGAAAGTCCTTCAAAATCAGAAAGTTCCCATGTAGTAGGTTCATAGCTTGTATAACGGATACCGAAATATTCGTTATAGACAGACATAGCGATTGTTTTCGGAAGAACAAGTGCCGCTATAATCAGCAGAACAAGTATTACTGAAATGACGATAAGCGTTATTTTCAGCGGTTTTTTCATTTTTTTCGATTTTTCCATACAAAATTCTCCTTAGTTTGACTTGATTTTTTTATCGGTGTATAATGTATAAAAAGGAGTTGTTTTTATGAAATACACCGTAAATGGTAATGATATAAAATTTTCCTGCGATGATTTTGACCTCGCTGAAACTCTCGACTGCGGTCAGGCTTTTCGCTGGAAAAAAGAAGACAATGGTTTTGAGGGGTTTGCCCTCGATAAACCGCTTTACATAGAGCAAAACGGAAATGAATTCACTTTGAAAAATGTTTCTGAAGATGAATTTTTATCTTTCTGGAAAGATTATTTCGACCTTGATACAGATTATGCATCGCTCAAAAAGTTATACAGTGATGACAAGACGCTGAAATCTGCTTGTGAATACGCAAAGGGAATAAGGCTTCTTCGTCAGGACACCTGGGAGACGCTGATTTCTTTTATCATATCACAAAACAACAACATTCCGAGAATAAAGGGCATAATCGAGAATATGTGTAAAATGTTCGGCGGTTTTCCCGATGCGAAGACACTTTCTTCCTGCACAGAAGATGATATTGCACCATTAAGAACGGGATTTCGTGCGAAATATATTCTTGACGCTGCAAACGCTGTTAACGAAGGACGAGTTGTTCTTTCGGATCTCAAAACCCTACCTATAGAAGATGCAAGAAACAGCCTTATGTCGATAAAAGGAGTAGGGCCTAAGGTTGCGGAATGTGTTCTTCTTTACGGATGTTACAGAGTTGAGGCTTTCCCCGTTGATGTATGGATAAAAAGAGTTATGGCAGAGTATTACCCCGACGGACTCCCCGAAAATATTTTATCCACTGCGGGAATAGCACAACAGTTTCTCTTCCATTATATGAGAACCAACAATACAAAATAGAATTTTTTTATAAAAATATACAAAAAGTAGTTAAGTTTTTACAAAAATTGCCGATATATATATTGAAAGGAAAATAAATCGTATACGAAATTAAAACCCTCAGACCAAAAGCCACAAACAAGGATGTTGACCGTTTTTAGCAAAGGGGGCGTGAATATGATATACAACACATACAATAACAACAATATAGTTATCGAACAATCAAACGCTGTTGCTTCTGTTATCAGTTCTTCGCCCTATGCGAGATCGAAGAAACAGAGAAGAGAAGAAAAAGCACACGGTAGTAAAAGTTTTGCCGAGATTCTTTCGAAAAAGGCCAATGAACAAAAACCTCACAACTTTGTGAGAGTCGAGTCGCCTTATGAATCTTCGTTAGGCAGAGCATAAAATACAACAAAACCAAAGTTGTCGCCTTGAAAAAGGCGACAATTTTGTTTTTTATTAAACATTTTCGAGTCTTAACATTTCGTTTATGCAGTGAACTGCTTTTTCTGAAATTTCATCTGAAAGAACGATTTCTTTTCCGCCCTCTCCTTTTACGGCATTAAGGACATCGTTTAAAGTTGTCGCTCTCATATCTATACAGATAAGATTTTTACTTAATGGATAGAATTTTTTATCGGGACATTCAAACTGTAAATGTTCGACAACGGAATTTTCTGTTCCGATTATAAATTCTTTCTTATCGGAATTTCTTGCATAATCCATAATCCCCGCTGTTGAACCGACATAGTCTGCGTGTTTTACGACACAAGGCTTACATTCGGGGTGAACGAGGAAAAGTGCTTCGGGGTGAAGTTCTTTCGCCTTTACCGCTTCTTCTTCGGTTATTGCCGAATGAACGGGGCATCCCCCATTTATAAGAGTAATCTTCTTTTCGGGGATATTTTCTTTTATGTAGTTTCCTAAATTACAATCGGGAATAAAAATAATATTATCGGTTTCGGCATTTTTACAGATTTTGAGTGCTGAACCTGATGTTACCGCGATATCTGAAACGGCTTTGATTTCGGCGGTTGTATTTATATAGGATACAACTGTCGGGTTATTGTTTTCTGCCTTGAATTTTAAGATTTCTTCAGCTGTAAACTGTTCTGCCATAGGGCAACCCGCCGTTTCGTTTGCGAGGATTACAGTCTTTTCGGGCGAAAGCATTTTTACTGTTTCTGCCATAAAATGCACCCCGCACACTACTGCTATCGGGTTTTTATCTTCTTTTGCCTTTTTGCTTAAAAAGAACGAGTCACCTACAACATCGGCAATTTCGATTATATCGTGAGACTGATAGGTATGTGCGAAAATAGTTACTCCCTTTTCTTTTTTAAGTTTTATAATCTCTGACTGAATATCGGATATCATTAAAACAACCTGCTTTACTTTAATTTATTCTTCTGTTTTTTCTTCTTTTGTTTTTTCTGTTTCGATAGGGTTTTCTTCGGATTTTTCCTCTGTTGTTTCTTCCTTTACTTCTTCTGAAACAGATTCAGTTTCTTCT
>JAGAJQ010000120.1 GCA_017828955.1 Oscillospiraceae bacterium | reverse complement strand
GATATGGGTTAAGGCTTTGCCTTATTTGAAAAGTCAGGTTAATTGGTTAGTTTCGTTACCGAGCGGTAAATTTATTTTCTTAATAAAGTCAGTAACGATATGGGTTAAGGCTTTGCCTTATTTGAAAAGTCAGGTTAATTGGTTAGTTTCGTTACCGAGCGGTAAATTTATTTTCTTAATAAAGTCAATAACGATATGGGTTAAGGCTTTGCCTTACATATCGACAGCGGTCATTTCAACCCAAGCAGGATAATAACCTGCTTTTCTTGCAACATTTCTTGACGCGATATTAGACCACCATGTTCCGTAATAAGGAACAGCGCCACGCATAAGAATTTCTTTTGTCAGCGCAGAAACAAGAACAGTTGCCGTTCCCCTTCCTCTGTATTCGGGGAGAACATCTATTCCTATCTGCCAGAATCTTTCGCTGTCGTTTGAAGCGCCCGCTATTGCATAAATCTTGTTTCCGTCCATAGCGCAGACCGCTATAACATCGTGTCTTCCGAGTTTGTTTTCATACATAAGTGCGTTCGAAAAACGCTTGTCTTCATAAAGAGAGGGGATAGCCTCTTCATCATAAATCTTTATTCTGTATCCCGATAAATCGGGGTAATAATAAGGCGAAACAGGGAGGTAATACTGATTGAAACTACCTATCGCCTTGCCGTGTTTAGCGAGTTCGCGGTTTATATGAAAAATGGCTTTCGCATCGAAAAGTTCTGTTCCTTTAACGCTTCCCAAAAGGTCTTTTGTGAAAGGATAGATTTCTTCTGAAACAGTAGCAACAGCGCCGTTTCCGAATGACGCTATGCGAAAAAAATCCTTCTCATTACGGAAAATCCTCCTCCCCGAAAGGAGAGAGGAATATGTTACCGTATTCTTTATACTTAAAAAATCTTCGGGGCGACAGGACATATCGAGTGCAAGCTGCAAAGCAGCAGCCTCAAGCATATCGTTTCTGAACGACATCATATCCCTTTACCCCTTTCTTAGATTACTTGTTCTTTGCGTTTACCTTTGCTCTTGTATTGTTATCGAGGATCTGTTTTCTTATTCTGATAGATTTGGGTGTGACTTCGAGAAGTTCATCATCAGCCATAAATTCAAGGCTTTCTTCAAGGCTGAGTTTACGAGGGGGAATAAGACGGAGTGCGTCATCGCTTCCGCTTGCTCTTGTATTTGTGAGGTGTTTTCTCTTGCAGACATTTACTACAAGGTCATCGCCCTTGGGATTTGAGCCTACTACCATTCCCTCATAAACGGGAACTCCTGCGCCTATAAAGAGAGTTCCTCTTTCCTGTGCGTTGAAAAGACCATATGTAATACTTTCGCCTGTTTCAAAAGCAATAAGTGAGCCTACATTTCTTCTCTGAACTTCGCCCTTATATTCCTGATAGCTATCGAAAACGCTGTTCATAATGCCTTCGCCCTTTGTGTCGGTTAAGAATTCGCTCTTATAACCGAAAAGGCATCTTGAAGGAATCAAGAATTCTATTCTCATTCTTGAACCCTGTGGGTGCATTTTAACGAGTTCTGCTTTTCTGTTACCCATTTTTTCCATAACAGAACCCATACAATCTTCGGGAACATCGATAAGAAGTCTTTCGATAGGTTCACATCTTACGCCGTCGATTTCCTTATAAAGAACGCGCGGAGGAGATACTGAAAGTTCATAGCCTTCTCTTCTCATATTTTCAATAAGGATTGAGAGGTGCATTTCGCCTCTTCCGAGAACTCTTAAAGCGTCTGTGTTTTCTGTATCTTCAATACGAAGAGAAACGTCCTTCAAAAGTTCTTTATAAAGACGGTCTCTTATCTGACGTGATGTTACATATTTACCTTCTCTTCCTGCAAAAGGAGAGTCGTTTACCGAGAATGTCATTTCAACGGTAGGTTCGCTGATTTTAACGAAAGGAATAGGTTCATAAGCCGAAGCATCGCAGATTGTATCGCCGATTGTAAGGTTTTCGATACCTGAAATGCAGACAATATCCCCTACCTTTGCGTTTTCGGCAGGCTGTCTTACAAGGCCTTCAATCTGATACATTGTTACTACCTTACTGTTATAGGGCTTTTTACTTTCGTGATAGTCACCAACTATAACATTCTGGTTCACCTTCATACATCCTCTTTCGATTTTACCGATACCTATTCTTCCGACATAATCGTTATAGTCGATAGAAGAAACGAGCATCTGCATAGGGCCTTCATCATCGCCTTCGGGTGCGGGGATATGTGAGATGATTGTATCGAAAAGGGGTTTTAAGTCTGTTCCCGCTTCATACTGGCTGAGTGATGCTGTTCCCGATCTTCCCGAACAGAAAAGAATAGGACTTTCGATCTGTTCTTCTGAAGCGTCAAGGTCTAAAAGAAGTTCTAAGACTTCATCGCCGATTTCATCGAGACGTGCATCGGGTCTGTCGATTTTATTTACTACTACTATAAGTCTGAGACCGAGTTCTATAGCTTTCTGTGTAACAAATCTTGTCTGGGGCATAGGGCCTTCTGCGGCATCAACAAGAAGAACAACGCCGTCAACCATTTTAAGAACACGTTCAACTTCACCGCCGAAATCTGCGTGTCCGGGAGTGTCGATGAGATTGATTTTTACATCGTTGTAATAAACAGATGTGTTTTTAGCGAGGATTGTAATTCCTCTTTCTCTTTCGATGTCGTTGCTGTCCATAACTCTCTCTGCTACGGACTGATTGTCACGGAATGTTCCGCTCTGTTTGAGCATTTCGTCTACGAGGGTTGTCTTGCCATGGTCAACATGGGCAATAATCGCAATGTTGCGTAAATCCTCTCTTACCATTTTTACCTACCTCACTCATTTTCATAACAAAATAAAAAAACCTTGCAAAAGCCTTGCAAGGTCAAGCATATTACCGTAAACCGATTGTGAAAAATAAACTTTTAAGCAGTTCGGCAAATTCTCATCCTGCCGCTTGCGGTAAGGCTTTTTGGTGGGAGAGGGTGGATTCGAACCCCCGAAGGCGTTGCCAGCAGATTTACAGTCTGTC
>JAGAJQ010000119.1 GCA_017828955.1 Oscillospiraceae bacterium | reverse complement strand
TCAGATGATGATGAAAATATCTCACAGGGACAGAAACAGCTTCTCTGTATAGCAAGAGTAATGCTTATAAAACCAAAGATGCTTATTCTCGATGAAGCAACATCTTCAATAGATACAATGACCGAAATAAGAGTACAGAAAGCCTTCAATAAGATTATGGAAGGAAGAACAAGCTTTGTTATAGCACACCGTCTTTCAACCATAAAAGAGGCTGACGCGATACTCGTTATGAAATCGGGAAAAGTTATCGAAATAGGAACTCACGATGAACTTATAAATAAAGCAGGTTTCTATTCAGAACTCTATAACAGTCAGTACAGACAGGTGTAAAATTCTTTGTAAGTTACGGCAGAAAGCCGATACTTAAATATATTTCAATTCTATTTTTTAGGAGGAAAATGAAATGAGCAGAAAAGCAAAAATAGTGCTCGTAATCGTTATCTCAGTAGTAGTACTTCTGATAGCGGGAATTTTAGGAGTTGCACTTATTTCATCAAATACCGAATCATCGGTGCTTGTGAATAATATGGAACTCAAGAAGGGAACAGTCCAGAACTATGTGAATGCAACAGGGGTTGTTGCAAGTAAGGACGAAACATATGTACGTTCACTCGCTACATATGAGATTATGGATGTAAAGGTTTCGGTTGGTGACAAGGTAAAAGAGGGGGATGTACTTTGCATCATCGACGATTCAACAATAAAGACACAGATTGCTATTGCCGAATCAAATCTTCAGAGTGCGAGTATGTCAACATATAACGCACTTCAGACAGCAGAAAGAAGATATAACGACCTTCTTGCTGCTTCAAGCGGACAGGATAAGGCAACATCAACACAGGTTTCTATCACAAACGCAAAGAACAATCTTGACAATGCACAGAAGGCATACGACAAGGCGAAGGAACATTATGAAGATTTAAGAAGCAACGCGAATTACGCATCAGCAAAGGCAAATGTTGATAATGCATTCGGCGCACTCAGAATTGCTGCATCTGACTATAACGATACTCTTGAAGATGTAGGTCTTGTTCCTGTTTACGATGTTGAAGGAAACTATATCGGTGAAACTCACGGCAACGAATATTCAAGAGGCGAAATCGCACGTTATGAACAGCTTGTTGAAGAATCAAGAGAATATCTCTATAATGACCCTACAAACACACGTCTTCAGAAATACTATCAGGACAACTATCAGAAACTTATAGACGCGCTTCCTGATGCAAAGACAAGATCAGCAAGAAACGCTCTCAATACAGCACAGACAAACTACGATAACGCCAAGAGAAATCTTGATGAAATCGAAAAGGGCATAAAGGATGCTTTCGAAAATGCCGAAACAGCACTCGAAACAGCAAAACTCGCTTATGAATCAGCACAGAACGATATTTCAACAGGTCTTGAAGATGCAAGAAGAGCTTACGAACTCGCACTCAAGCAGGCTGAAAACGAACCCGCTATTTTACAGCTCAACGATCAGAGAAAAATTCTTGATGACTGCGTTGTAAAGGCTGATAAGGCAGGAACAATCACAGCGGT
>JAGAJQ010000118.1 GCA_017828955.1 Oscillospiraceae bacterium | reverse complement strand
TCGGGATTGTCCTTATCCCTTAAAAGACCTGCTATATCGGTCATAAGAACGAGATTTTCAGCACCGAGTTCCGCTGCTATTCTCGCTGCGGCTGTATCCGCATTTACATTATATGTTCTTCCCTTTTCGTCGCAGGCAACCGTTGCTATAACGGGAATATATCCGCCGTCAAGGGCATCAATTATAGGCTTTTTATTCACCTTTACTATATCGCCGACAAAGCCTAAATCGACATCGCCTGCCATTTTTTCTGCCATAAGCATCTGACCGTCTATTCCACAAAGACCTAAAGCGTTACCTTTGTTCTGTGCTAAAAGCGCTACAAGTTCTTTATTTACCTTGCCCGATAAAACCATCTTTACGATTTCAACAGTTTCGGCGTCTGTATAACGGAGACCGCCTATGAATTTGCTTTCGATACCTACTCTGTTAAGCATATCGTTTATTTCGGGGCCACCGCCATGAACAAGAACCACTTTTATTCCTACGAGCGTAAGAAGAACGATATCGCTCATTACATCGTGTTTGAGTTCTTCGTTTGTCATAGCGTTTCCGCCGTATTTTACAACGACGATCTTATCGCTGTAATGCTGAATGTGAGGCAAAGCGTCCATAAGGACTTTCGCCTGAATGTTGTTCTGAATTCTGCTCATTGTTTATTTGCTCCCAGTGAAAATTTATTAAATACTCTTTCAGACTTTTCCCTTATATTCGGAAAGTTGTTTCTGAATGAGATTATATACTGTTACAACATTTTCGATAGTTCCGAAACGGATTTCATCAGGGTTTTCCTTGTTGAATTTTATTCCGTTCAGTTTTATCATTATTTCGCCGAGTCTGCTTCTGCTGTTGTATTTTAAAACAACATTTTCAACCTGACGATATTTTACATCATAAAGTTTTTTCGAAAAAATGCCTTCGCTTCTTATGATTCTTCTGTCGGTAACTATGAAAAAGGTCTGTTTTCTTTTGTATTCAAAGAAGAAATATGTCCCTGCTATCGCAAGGCAGATAACTATTATAGGAAGACATCCTATAAGGACAACCTTTATTTCTTTTATAAGAATAAGGATAAGTGTTAAAAGAAGAATTGCTCCTCCGAAAATGAGAAAGGGTTTTTCAGCGTTTTTAAGCGATTTATTCGGAACAGGATTTCCGTGCCACAAAACTCTTTCGTCGCTTAAAAATCCTATCGGAAGTCTGCTGTTGTCCTGCATTTCGCCCTCTCTCCTTTCTTATGGAATAAACACGGGATTATGTTCTGTAATCGCCGTTTATCTTTACATAATCATATGTAAGGTCACAACCCCAGGCCGTTGCTTCTTTTTCGCCTTCAAAAAGATTTATATCGATAAAGATTTCATCTTCTGAAAGAACTTTTTTAGCTTCATCTTCAGAAAATTCAACGCCTGCACCGTTTTCGCATACGTGGATTTTTCCTGCTTTTGATGAAAGATCAACCGAAACCTTGTTTATATCAAAATCAGCTTCAGCATAACCTATCGCACAGAGAATTCTTCCCCAATTGGCGTCTTCACCGAACATCGCACATTTGAAAAGTGGTGAACGGATAACGCTTTTTGCAACGATAATCGCTGTGTCAAGATCGGGGGCACCTTTACATACACAAGTAAGAAGTTTTGTTGCGCCTTCGCCGTCTTTTGCAAGCATTCTTGTAAGGTTTGACATTACTTCGTAAAGTGCTGATTTGAAGATTTCATAGTCTTCGCCTTCTGACGTAATTTCAGCATTTCCCGAAAGGCCGTTTGCCATAAGCATACAGGTATCGTTTGTTGACTGATCGCCATCAACAGAAAGACAGTTATATGTAATCTTTACGATTTCTGAAAGTGCTTTTTTAACCATTTCAGATGAGATAGCGGCATCTGTTGTTATGAAGTTCAAAGTTGTCGCCATATTGGGATGGATCATTCCGCTTCCCTTTGCCATTCCGCCCATACGGCAGACTTTTCCGCCTACTGTAAATTCAACAGCATATTCTTTTTTGAATGTGTCGGTTGTCATAATAGCAACAGCGGCTTCTTCGTTTCCTTCATAAGAAAGCTTTTCTTTAAGAAGAGGAATTGCTTTTTCGATAGGTTCAATAGGTAAAATCTGACCGATAACGCCTGTTGATGCAACCACTACCTCTTCTGACTTTATACCGAGTGCGTCAGCTGTCAGTGAACACATCTTTTCTGCCTTTTCTTCGCCGTCGGCGTTACAGGTATTTGCGTTCTTTGAGTTTACGATAACGGCGATAGCCTTGCCGCCTGATTTTTCGAGATTTTTCTTTGTAACGATAACGGGTGCACCCTTGACTTTATTCTGAGTATAAACGCCCGCTGTATTGCAGACTACATCAGAAACAAGAAGTGCTATATCGTTTTTCTTTGTGGGGTTGTTTTTTATTCCACAGTAGAGTCCGCTTGCTTTAAAGCCTTTCGCCGCACATACTCCGCCGTCTATAAGTTTAAATTCCATTTTATTCACCTTAAAATACTGATTATTCAAGTCCTGTCTTTTCATCAATGCCCATCATAATATTGAGGCACTGAACTGCCGCACCCGATGCACCTTTTCCGAGGTTATCAAGACGTGAACAGATGAGTATCTGTTCGTCATTTCCCGAAACGAAAATTTGCATATTGTTTGTTCCTTCAAGTGCGTTTGCTGTCATAAATCCGTTAGGGAGTTCTTCTTCTCCGCCCAAAGACATAACCTTTACAAAATGTTCGCCTTTGTAGTGGTTTTTAAGAACTTCGTGGATTTCTTTTATAGATGTTCTCTTAGCAAGAGTTCTTCTTACAATAGGAACAGCAACTATCATTCCCGCATAGTAATCGCATACCATAGGGTTGAACATAGGAGGATATGAAAGCCCTGAAATCGCCTGCATTTCTTTTAAGTGCTTGTGATTCTGTGCAAGTGCATACATTCTGGGGGCATCAAATTCCTTCGCTCTGTTTTCATCTTCATACTGAGCAATTCCCTTTTTGCCCGCACCACTGTATCCCGAAACAGCATAGCTTGTTACATACTGATAGGGTGCGAAAATCCCTTCTTTAACTAGGGGATAAACTATCGAGTTAAAGCCACTCGCATAGCAACCGGGAACTGCAACTCTCTTTGAATTCTTTATCTTGTTTCTGAACTCTCTTGAAAGTTCGGGGAAACCATAAGCCCACTGTGGATTTGTTCTGTGAGCGGTTGAAGCGTCAATAATTCTTACATTCGGATTTTCTACCATAGAAACCGCTTCTATCGATGCGGCATCGGGCAAACAAAGGAAAGTAAAATCAGAAGCGTTTATAAACTTCTTTCTTTCATCAGGATCTTTACGCTTGTCCTCATCAATTCTAAGCAGTTCAATATCATCTCTTCCGTTGAATCTTTCAACGATTTTAAGTCCTGTTGTGCCTTCCTGACCATCAATGTAAATTTTTACTTTCTCCATGGTGTCGCTTCCTTCCATTATTTTTTGACATACTTTAGATTCATGCCTGCGCCCTCTTTTCCGACGGGGCGGATATGGAAACCGAATTTTTCATAGAAATTTTCCTTGCCGTAAGCTGAAAGAAGTGTGAGAGAAATTCCCTCTCCGCTTTCTATACTGTCATCGGCGTATTTCATAAACTGAGTTACAAGTTCTCTGCCTATTCCCTGTCCCTGATAATCGGGATGAACAATAACATCGACAAGCATAAGATGATATCCACCATCGCCTACCCCTCTTGACATTCCGACTGCTTTGTCGCCGTCATAGGCAACTGTGAAGAATGAGGAATTTTTCATCGCGTTGTCAAACTGTCTCTTTGTTATTGTGTTCCAACCTACAAGGATACGGAGATTGTTATAGTCTTCAAAAGATATTTCTGGTTTAAAGGTTAACATTTTTAATTAAGTTTCATCTGCTTTCAGTTTTTCTCTGACATATTTTATCTGCTTTGCAACCGCGTCAGGTGCAGGGCCGCCGACAACATTTCTCTGTGTAACACAAGTGTCGAGAGAAATTGCCTTATATACATCGTTATCGAAGGTATCGCAAAGCTGTCTGTATTCATAAATCGGTAAATCTTCAAGTGTTGTATTGAGGCTTATGCACTTTGCAACGAGAGTTCCCGTAATCTTATAGGCATCACGGAATGCAAGGCCTTTTTTAACAAGATAATCTGCGCAGTCTGTTGCGTTGATAAAGCCTTTAGCCGCAGCCGCACGCATATTCTCTTTATTCACCGACATAGTTTCGAGCATAGGGATAAAGGTTGAAAGGCAGAGTTTAACTGTATCAACAGCATCGAAAATTGCCTCTTTATCTTCCTGCATATCCTTGTTGTATGCAAGCGGAAGTCCCTTCATCATTGTGAGGAGAGTCATAAGGTCGCCATAGACTCTTCCTGTCTTGCCTCTTATAAGTTCTGTTATATCGGGATTTTTCTTCTGTGGCATAATTGATGAACCTGTGGCATATGCGTCATCAAGTTCGATAAATTTAAATTCCCAGGAGCACCAGAGAATGATTTCTTCAGAAAATCTTGAAAGATGCATCATAAGAATGGAGATTGCCGATGCAAGTTCTATGCAGAAATCTCTGTCTGAAACACCGTCGAGAGAATTCTGTGTTACTTCTGAAAAACCTAAGATATCGCATACTCTCTGTCTGTTGATGGGGTATGTTGTTGATGCTAAAGCTCCGCTTCCGAGTGGCATAACATTCATACGCTTGTATGTATCTTCAAGTCTGCCAAGGTCACGAAGAAGCATCTGCGCATAAGCCATAAGATGATGACCGAATGTTATGGGCTGTGCTCTCTGAAGGTGAGTATAGCCAGGCATAACGGTTGTTTTATGTTCATCAGCGATATTACAAAGAACTTCAAGAAGTTTTTTAACAAGTTCTGTTATCGACTTTGTTTCAGCCTTGAGGTTCATTCTGATGTCAAGAGCAACCTGGTCGTTTCTGCTTCTTGCTGTATGAAGTCTCTTTCCTGTTTCGCCGAGTCTTTTTGTGAGTTCAGCCTCAACGAACATGTGTATATCTTCAGCAGTAGGATCTATTTCAAGTTCACCGCTGTGGATATCCTGAAAAATAGCACCGAGTTCGTTTGCTATCTGTTTGCTTTCTTCAAGATCAATGATACCACATTCGCCGAGCATTGTTGCGTGAGCGATACTTCCCTGGATATCCTGCTTATACATTCTTGCGTCAAATGAAACGGAAGAATTGAAGTCGTTTACCTTTTCATCGACCTCTTTCGAAAATCTTCCTGCCCACATTTTTGCCATAATTTTCTCCTCCCGAAAAAACGAACATACGGGCAAAGCCTTTTTTAAGCCATGCCCGAAATGTTATAATACGCGGTTAAGTTACTTGTTGTTTCTCTTCTGATCGAGTTTTGCCTTAACCTTGATGGGAAGACCAAAGAGGTTGATGAATCCAGCACTATCCTTCTGGTCGTAAACATTATCCTCATCAAATGTTGCAACTTCTTCATCATAGAGAGTGTAAGGAGATGTAACGCCTGCGTTGATTATATTACCCTTATAGAGTTTGAGCTTAACATCGCCTGTTACAGTCTTCTGTGTTTCTGTAACGAATGCAGAGAGAGCTTCACGAACGGGTGTATACCACTGTCCGTTGTAAACGAGGTCTGCAAAGTCGATAGCGAGCTTCTGCTTCATTCTCTGAGTCATTTTGTCAAGAGTGATTGTTTCGAGAACATCGTGTGCGTGGTAAAGAATTGCTCCACCTGGAGTTTCATAAACGCCTCTTGATTTCATACCAACGAGACGGTTTTCAACGAGGTCAGCAAGACCGATACCGTTAGCGCCACCGAGTTCGTTGAGCTTAGTAACAATTTCAACACCCTTCATTTCCTTGCCGTCGATAGCTGTGGGAACGCCCTTTTCGAAATGAATTGTAACGTATGTAGGCTTATCGGGAGCCATTTCGGGTGAAACGCCCATTTCAAGGAAACCGGGCTTGTTGTACTGAGGTTCGTTAGCGGGGTCTTCGAGATCAAGACCTTCGTGTGAAAGATGCCAGAGGTTCTTATCCTTTGAGTAGTTTGTTTCTCTGTTTATCTTGAGAGGAATGTTGTGTGCCTCTGCGTAGTCGATTTCTTCATCTCTTGACTTAATGTCCCAGATTCTCCAGGGTGCAATAATTTCCATATCGGGAGCATAAGCCTTGATTGCGAGTTCGAATCTTACCTGGTCGTTGCCCTTACCTGTGCAACCGTGGCAGATTGCGTCTGCGCCTTCTTTAAGAGCAATTTCAGCAATTCTCTTTGCGATGATAGGTCTCGCGAAAGATGTTCCGAGAAGGTATCTGTTTTCGTAGATAGCCCCTGCCTGAACTGTGGGGAATACGTAGTCTTCGATGAATTCATCTTTAAGATCTTCTATGTAGAGTTTTGACGCACCTGTCTTGATAGCCTTTTCTTCGAGACCGTCAAGTTCTGTACCCTGTCCTACGTCACCTGAAACTGCGATTACTTCACAGTTGTCATAGTTTTCCTTGAGCCAGGGAATGATGATTGATGTGTCAAGTCCGCCTGAGTATGCGAGTACTACCTTTTTGATTTTTCCAGCCATTTTAAAGACTCCTTTGCAAAATAATTAACTGAATAAAATTATACACCCGTTATACATAGTTTGTCAAGTGTTTTTATACGATTTATGCACAATAATGAATAATTATGCATAAATTCTGTATATTTTCCGTTTTATACAGTATATAATGTATATTTATAGGGTTTTAGTATCGTGTTGTTGTTATTTTTGAACAATTAAGCCTTCTTATAAGCACCGATAATTTCTCCCCAGAAAGCTGTATGGAGAGGTTGAGTTCCGTTTGTTTCAAAAAGTGCGTTATCGAGATAGAAAGACTTATCCATAGGCTGAACATAGAGCTTTTTGCAGACAAGAACGATCTCTGATTCATCAAATGCAGGTGTATTGTCAAGCATTATCATGTTAAGGCCGAGTTCCTTGACCTTTTCGTTCTTATCGCCTTCTTTTCCCGAATACGATCCGCAGAAAGAAAGTGCTTCTCTGTAGTTTTTTCCGAACATCGAAACAGAGAATGTATCACTATTTTCCATAAGCGAATAAGTAAATCTCGAAGGTCTTACAACTGCCATAAAGATATTTTTATTCCACATAACGCCCATTGTTCCCCAGCTGGCTGTCATTGTGTTGTAGTTGTTTTCATCTCCTGCTGTCAAAAGCACCCAGTCCTTGCCGATTTTTTCAAAGGGATTGAGATTTTCTTCTGTGAGTGTTATTTTTTCGAATGACATAATTATCACCTTTCTTTTTCTTGATAGAATATTCTATAAATTTAAGAGCTTGTTTATTCTAAAAATCAAAACTTTTCGGTAAAAGTTCCGACAATGAAAATTCTTCGTAATCTTCTTCTGATTTTGCAACAATCACTTTAAAGTCGCCTTTACAGAATTCCGCCATAACCTGACGGCATATCCCACAAGGATAAGCAGAAATTGTTTCGTCTTTTTTTCCGCCGACTATTGCTATTTTCGAAAACTCTCTCTTTCCGTCGGAAACGGCTTTGAAAATCGCTGTTCTTTCAGCGCAAACTGTTCCTGAATAAGAAATATTTTCGATATTGCAACCTGTGTATAAAGTTCCGTCTTTGCATAAAAGTGCCGCACCCACAAGAAATTCCGAATAGGGTGCGTAAGCGTTTTCTCTTGCTTTCAAAGCGGATAAAATAAGTTCCTTATCAGTCATAGATATCACCCGAAAAATCCTTTCCGACAAGTTTATTCTCTACAGAAAGACAAGCACAGACAGTTTTTCCGATATCTGAAAAACTATCTCTTGTTCCGAGATTTTTTGCCTTTATTCCCTTTCTGTAAACAAGAAGAGGTGTATATTCTCTCGAATGGTCTGTGCTTTCTGTAGAAGGGTCACAACCATGATCGGCTGTTATCATAAGAAGATCTTCATCACGCATATTCTGAATAAAATTTCCGAGCCAGAGGTCAAATTCATTAAGAGCATTTGTATATCCCGCAACATCATTTCTGTGTCCGAAAGACATATCAAAATCAACGAGGTTTACAAAGCAGAATCCTTTGAAATCTTCACTCTGAATTTTCAGAGTTTCTTCCATATCAACGGCGTTTCCGATTTTTCTTATTGCCTTTGTAATTCCGTCTGACGCAAAGATGTCATAAATCTTTCCGACACCTATTGTTTCAAGTCCGTTTTCCGAGATATATGAAAGTGAGGTTTTCTCTATCGGTTTAAGAGAAAAATCGTGTCTGCGGTTTGTTCTTTTAAAGGGATATTCTGCTTCAAAAGGTCTTGCTATAACTCTTCCTACTGCGTGTTTTCCCGTCAGGATTTCTCTTGCGATTTCACAGTATTCATAAAGAGTTTCTACAGGAACAACATCTTCGTGTGCCGCTATCTGAAAAACACTGTCGGCTGATGTATAAACTATCAGTGAACCCGTTTTCATATGTTCTTCGCCATAGTCTTTTATAACTTCTGTTCCCGAATATGTTTTGTTACAGATAACCTTTCTTCCCGTTCTTTTTTCGAACTCAGAAATTATCTTTTCGGGGAAACCATTCGGATATGTCGGGAAAGGTTCTGAAAGGATTATACCCATCATCTCCCAATGTCCCGTTGTGGTATCTTTTCCCTTTGATTTTTCGGTCATTCTCGCGTAAACACCTATGGGGTTTTCGCAAGGTTTAGCATAGTCAATTCCATCGATATTAAAAAGACCTAATCTCTCCATATTGGGAACAGAAAGTCTGCCTGTATCATAGCAGGCTTTAAGGGTGTTGCTCCCCTCATCGCCATAATTTTTCGCATCGGGCATTTCGCCTATTCCGACGCTATCCAAAACTATAAGAAAAACTCTTTCTGATTTCATATAAAATCACTCCGAAAATAAAATACTTGCCTTGCTTGTTCCTATTCTGTCACAACCTGCTTCTATAAAATTTTCCATATCTTCTTTTGTTCTTATTCCGCCCGCGGCCTTGATTTTAACATTCTCACCGATATTATTTTTAAAGATTTCAATATCAGAAAGTTCTGCGCCTTTTGTTCCGAAACCTGTTGATGTCTTTATATATTCAGCGCCTGCGTCTGTAACGCATTTGCAGAGTTCTTTTTTCTCATCGTCTGTGAGATAACAGGTTTCGATGATAACTTTTAAAAGTTTTCCGCCACAGGCTTTTTTAACAGCGGAAATTTCTTCTGTTATCTTATCGAATTTCTTGTCTTTTACAAAACCTAAATTTATTACCATATCAATTTCATCGGCACCATCTATAACCGCATTTCCCGTTTCAAAAACCTTTACTGCGGTTGTGTTGTAGCCCAAAGGAAAACCAATTACTGTGCAGAG
>JAGAJQ010000117.1 GCA_017828955.1 Oscillospiraceae bacterium | reverse complement strand
GCATGCTACTGCGAGGGGGATGCCTTTATATGCTGGCCCGAAAAGTGTTTCAACGTCAATGTTGTTTTCTTTAATACATTCAGCATAGAATTCGCCAAGTTTTGCAAGTTGCTTACCTGTGTTGTAATTGCCTGTATTATAATTTCCTGTGTTGATGAAATAAGGAGCTTTTCTTCCGCTTTTAAGAGTGAAATCACCAAATGTGAGAACTCCACATTCAACCATAAATTTAATAAAACTTTCTTTGTAAGTCATTTTTACAACGTCCTTTCAATTTGTGTTATTGACAACATTTTATCATATTATCTATTGCATTTCAAGTGTATGAGTGATAAAATATTTTTTGGTGAATTATATGAAAACAATTTTGTTTGACCTTGACGGCACATTGACCGATTCGAAGGAAGGAATATTAAAATCAATACAATATGCTCTTTCTTGCTATGGAATAGAAGAAGATGAAAATAATCTGGGAATGTTTTTAGGTCCGCCTGCACATCTTGCTTTTCAAGAGTTTTACGGATTTTCCGAAGAAAAGTCTTTTGAAATAACAAATGTTTTCAGAAAAAGATATTCAAAAAAGGGAATATACGAAAATCATATTTATGATGGTATAAAGGAACTTCTTGAAAAATTTTATAATGACTGTATTAAACTTTGCGTTGCGACATCGAAACCACAGATATACACAGAGAAAATACTTGAAAGCTTTGAAATAAGAAAATATTTTGACATTGTGGTTGGCAGTGATCTTGAGGGAAAATTTTGTGACAAATCTGATATTATAGCAAAAGTCATTGAACTTAGCGGTGAAGATAAGAATGATTGCGTTATGGTTGGCGATCGAAAATATGATATAATTGGTGCTAAAGAAAACGGAATAAAATCTATAGCGGTTCTTTATGGATATGGAAATAGGGAAGAATTTGTTTTATCTGGTGCGGATTTTATTGCTGAAAAAGTTGAAAATATATACGAATTAGCATTTTTTAAAAAAAATATGAAAAATTTTCAAAAAAGTACTTGACAATAAGTTTTATAGAGTGTATAATATACGAGTAAAACAAAGCAGAACAGTTCGTTCTCACCTTAGCGCCTATGAGCGACTTGGGTAAATAACAAAGAGAAATATACATATTGGTGTGTGTGGAACTTGAGTTATGAGCGTGAACGGGTCTGTTCGCGCTCAAATTTTTATATAAGTGGTTTTGATGTTACGGAGGTGCTTCACTATCAGTACTAAAGAAAAAGAACTTGAAATTAACGAGGAGATTAGAGACAAAGAAGTCCGCTTGATCGGGGCAGATGGTGCACAGGTTGGTATCATTTCTGTTAAAGAAGCTCTTAAGCTTGCTGAAGAAAGCGAACTTGACCTTGTTAAAATTTCGCCAAATGCTGTTCCGCCTGTATGCAGAATAATGGATTATGGAAAGTATCTTTTTGAACAGTCAAAGAGAGAAAAGGAAGCAAGAAAAAATCAGAAGGTTGTTGAAGTTAAGGAAATAAGAATGTTTTCAAGCATCGACACTCACGATTTTGAAACAAAAGTAAATCAGGCTGCTAAGTTTCTTCAGGGCGGAGATAAGATAAAGGTTTCCGTTCGTTTTAAGAAACGTGCAATTGCTCACCCTCATCTCGGTGAAGAATTACTTGAACGTTTTAAAGAAGCTTGTACTGAATTCGGTGTTGTTGATAAACCTATCAAATCAGAGGGACGCGCCCTTGTAATGTTCATCACACCGAAATCATCAAAATAAGGGAGGAAAATACAAATGCCAAAGTTAAAGACACATTCTGGTGCTAAAAAACGCTTTAAGCTTACTAAAAATGGTAAGGTAAAGTTCCAGCACACAAACAAGAGACACAGACTCAATCAGATGGCTACAAAGCGTAAGAGACAGCTCCGTGTTGGCGGAATTGCAGACGCAACAAACGTAGCAGCAATCAAGGAAATGCTTCCTTACAAGTAATCGGTAAGCATTGAGAACGAAAACAACAATACGGAGGTAGAAGAATATGGCTCGTGTTAAGGGAGCAATGATGACTCGCAAGAGAAGAAATAAAACTCTTAAACTCGCAAAGGGTTATTGGGGAAGCAAGAGTAAGCATTTTAAGATGGCTAAACAGGCCGTAATGAAATCAGGCAATTATGCTTATATCGGAAGAAAGCAGAAGAAGCGTGAATTCAGACAGCTTTGGATTTCAAGAATTTCTGCTGCTGCAAAGATGAATGGTATGAACTATTCAACACTTATGAATGGCCTCAAGAAAGCAGGAATTACACTTAATCGTAAGATGCTTTCTGAAATCGCTATCAACGATCCTGCAGGTTTTACATCTATCGTTGAACAGGCAAAGGCAGCACTTTAATTTATAGTTGATAAGAGTCAGGAGTATTTTTTTACTTCTGACTTTTTGCCGTTTTTTATACCCGTTAAAAAAACTATATTTTATGATTGAATGAGGAGTTTTTTATGAAAAATTCTGAATTGATAACATCAAAAGACAATCCTTCGGTAAAGCTTTATAGAAAATTATCAGATAGCAAGAAGGCCAGAAAAGAAAACGGACTTTTCGTTCTTGAAGGTGCAAGATTGTGTTTTGATTCTTCCACTCTGCCAATGATAAAACTTCTCATTATAACAGAAACAGCATATGAAAAATATTGTGATAAAATATTGTTGCCAGATGATAACATTATAATGATTTCTGATGAACTTGGAAATAAAATGTCTGATACAGTCAACACGCAAGGCGTATTTGCTATATGTAAAATTCCTGCAAAAACAGAATTATCTGATTTTGTCAAATGTGGCGGTAAATACATAGTTCTAAATTCGTTGCAGGATCCTTTGAATATAGGAACCGTTATAAGAACAGCGGATGCATTGGGAATCGATGGGGTAGTTTTATGCAAGTGTTGTGATTTGTATAATCCCAAGGTTGTACGAGGCACAATGGGGTCTGTTTTCAGAATAAAAACGATAGAGACAGATTTTGAAGATATTATTTCAGAGTTTGAAGAAAAGGGAATAACTTCTTTTGCAGCTGTTGTTGATAAGTCGTCACAAAGTCTTGTTGATTGCGATTTTTCGAATGGTTGTGCTGTGGTTATAGGAAACGAGGGTAATGGCCTTTCGAAAGAAGATATTGAATTATGCGATGAAAAATTTACGATAAAGATGCACGGTAGCATAGAATCGTTTAATGCCTCTACGGCAGCGACGATCATACTTTGGGAAATGTCAAGATAAAGGGGAATAACTATATGTATAACGAAAATGATGCTATATTTTATTGGTTATGGCTTGTAGATGTGTTTGGCCCTGGAAATAACAGAATATGGGAAGTACTTTCTCATTTTGACAACGATCCAATTGCCGCTTACAAGGCACTTCAGGAGAAAGATTGTAAGTATATCACCAAGAGTGAATACAAAAATGTTTGTAATACGTTCTTTGAAAGTATGTATGATTTAATGGATTATTGCAATCTGAATAATTATAATGTTATCTCAATAGATGACGAAAGATATCCCCAAAGATTGAAAGAAATATTCAATCCGCCAGCAGTTTTATTCTGTATGGGAGATCCGAGTTTTATAAACAACGAAGTTGTGCTTACGGTTGTGGGAACAAGAAAACCTTCAGATTATAGTATGGAATTTGCAAGAAAAATCTGTGCGGAACTTGTAAAGTCTGGTGTAGTTCTTGCTAGTGGATTTGCACTTGGAATAGATTCGGCGGCTCACAGAGCAGCACTTAAAGCAAATTCAAAAACAGTTGCGGTTTTAGGGTGCGGATTAAATGTGAATTATCCTTCTCAAAATGCTGAAATTAAGAAAGTAATCGCGGTTCACGGTGCAGTTATTACTGAATTTTTCCCTGGAACAAGACCGGAAGGTAAAAATTTTCCTCAAAGAAACAGAATATTATCCGGCATTTCCCTCGGTACACTCGTAGTGGAAGCTTCTCAAAGAAGTGGTGCACTTATTACTGCTGATTTTGCTATGAATCAAGGAAGAGATGTGTTCTGCGTTCCACCCGCTGATTTGTTTGATCAAAGATACGCCGGTGTTATTAGACTTATAAGAGAAGGTGCAATACCTACTTTTTCTCATCTTGATGTTTTATTTGAATATTATGAGAATTTTTCTCATAAACTTGTTTCTGTTAATCCTTTTAGCGATTACTCTTCGAGCGAGGAATTTTTTAAAGAAAAACCTTATCATATTATTGAAAGTAACACAAAACAAAATTCAAATCTAAAGGTTTCGACAGAAAAAGAAGATAATATTTCAGAAGAAAAGGTATTTGATTTTTCAGAATATAGTGATATTCAGAAGGCGATAATTACTGTACTTCAAAACGGTGGTAGTTTAACGCCTGATGAAATTTCCGCACTTACCGGAAGAGATATCTCATCTGTTCTTTCTGAGCTTACAGAGCTTGAAATAAATGGAGATATCATCAAAAATCCAGGACAGAGATATTCTGTTTAATTATAATATTATTATTTGTTTTATGAAAAATTACTCCTGAGAAAGTTGAGGATAAATATATAATGTCAAATCTTGTAATAGTAGAATCTCCCGCAAAGGCAAAAACAATAAAAAAATATCTCGGAAATGATTTCGAAGTAGTAGCCTCTATGGGACATATAAGAGATTTACCTAAATCAAAATTTGGGGTTGATATTGATAACGGATTCCAACCTCAATATATAGAAATAAAGGGGAAAGAAGAACTTATAGATAAACTAACTAAACTTTCAAAGAAAAGCGATCAAGTTTATCTTGCAACCGACCCTGACCGCGAGGGAGAGGCTATATCTTGGCATCTTGCACAGATTTTGGGTCTTGATACTAATGAAGTCAATAGAGTTGCTTTTAACGAGATTACAAAATCTGGTGTTGACGCAGGAATGTCAAATCCAAGAAAAATTGATATAGACCTTGTTAATGCACAGCAGGCTAGAAGAATTCTTGACAGAATTGTTGGATATAAGCTTAGTCCTTTTCTTTGGAAAAAGGTAAGGAGAGGTCTTTCAGCAGGTAGAGTTCAGTCTGTAGCGGTAAGACTTATTGTTGACAGAGAAAACGAAATAAGAGAATTTGTTACTCAAGAATACTGGTCTATTGATGCTAAACTCAATGCGCATTCTTCGAAGAAAGCGTTTTCTGCTAAACTCTCTGCAGTTGATGGAAAGAAAATCGAACTTCATACAAAAGAAGAAACTGATGAGATTCTTAAAAGATTAGATAACGCAGAATTTACAGTTTCTGATGTTAAAAAGAGTATTCATAAAAAATCTCCCTATGCACCTTTTACAACATCAACAATGCAACAGGAAGCTTCAAGAAGACTTGGATTTCAAGCAAGAAGAACAATGAAAGCGGCTCAGGAACTTTATGAAGGCGTTGAAGTTGAAAATATGGGCGTTGTTGGTCTTATAACATATATGAGAACTGACAGTCTCAGAATTTCAAATGAAGCAAGAACTGCGGCTTATAAATATATCGAACAGAAATACGGTAAAGAGTATATTCCCGAAAAGGCAAGAGTTTATAAATCGAAGGGTAATTCACAAGATGCTCACGAGGCTATAAGACCTTCTATTCCTGAGATTACACCAGAAAAGGTTAAAGGAAATCTTACGAGTGACCAGTATAAACTTTATAAACTTATATGGGAAAGATTTATAGCAAGTCAGATGGCTAATGCTTTGCTTGATACTGTATCAGTTGATATTGTTGCTAACGATTGTAATTTTAAAGCCACAGGGTATTCTGTAAAGTTCGACGGGTTTACAGCACTTTATGAAGAAACCAAAGATGAGCAGGGGGAAGAAAATTCTGTTCTTCCTAAGCTTGAAAAGGGAGAAGTGTTAAAACTCAAATCACTTGATGGAAATCAGCATTTCACACAGCCTCCAGCAAGATTTACAGAAGCCACTCTTATTAAAACACTTGAAGAAAACGGAATAGGTCGTC
>JAGAJQ010000013.1 GCA_017828955.1 Oscillospiraceae bacterium | reverse complement strand
TCATAACCCGAAGGTCGTCGGTTCAAATCCGGCTCCCGCAACCAATAAAGAAACACTCACAGAAATGTGGGTGTTTTTGTTTTTAAACGACTTGTTGCACATCTGAATTTCTGGTATAATATGTAGTAAGATATAAATATACCAGATTATCAGGAGGAATATATGAACGAAGTAATGCTTACCGCAATAGGTGTTGGCGCCGCAACTGTTTTCGGGTCTGTTCTGGGCTTTATATTCAAGGGTATATCACATAAATTTTCTGATATTGTTCTTTCATTCGCTGCAGGAGTTATGCTTTCTGCATCGGTTTTAGGACTGATACTCCCCTCTCTCGAATATGGCGGAAAATATGGAATACTTATGACAATAGCAGGGATTTTTGTGGGTGCGATATGTCTTAATCTGATAGACAAATTAGTCCCTCATCTTCACAGGCTTGCGGGAACGGACACAAAATACGAACACAATTCACAAGCACACAAGGTATTGCTTTTTGTCATCGCTATCGCAATACACAACCTTCCCGAAGGAATAGCCGCGGGTGTAGGTTTCGGCTCTGGAGATATTTCTCAGGCGCTTATCATCGCAGGAGGAATCGCTTTACAGAACATTCCCGAAGGTATGGTCATTATAGCACCTATGCTTTCAGCAGGAATAAAGCCATCGAAAACCTTTTTAATTGCGTCTGTAACGGGGTTGGTAGAAGTCATAGGAACGCTTATCGGGTATTTCGCAGTAAGCGTATCGACGGCAATTCTTCCGTTTGCGCTGAGTTTTGCAGGCGGAACAATGCTTTATATCATAAGTGATGAAATGATACCCGAAACACACGCACACGGCAACGAAAGACCCGCTACCTATGCACTTCTCATCGGTTTCTGCGTTATGCTTATTACAGATACTCTGTTCGGTTGATGACAGATTTAAAACACCCATTCAGTACAAATGGGTGTTTATAATTCAACTCTTGTTTTTTATTATAAAAAATTCCAAGAAATTTTATCAAAAATATTGTCATTTGGATTAAATTAGTGTATTATTAATTTATCAATTTGAATTTCAGAGGTGTATACTTATGAGTAAAAGCGTTCAGGATATCCTGGATATGATCCGTGAAAACGGTATTGAAATGGTTGACTTCAAAATGGTTGACATCAATGGTCAGTATCGTCACGTTACTATCCCTGCACAGAATTTTTCAGAAGACACAATGAAGAGCGGTATCGGTTTCGATGCTTCAAACTACGGCTATGCAGTAGTTGAAAAGAGCGATATGGTATTTATTCCCGACCCCGATACAGCACTCATCGACCCCTTCTGTTCAATCCCCACACTTTCAATGACAGGTAATGCGATGATTATCGACAACCCCGAAAACCGTCCTCTCGCACAGTATCCCCGTAACATTGTTCTTGCTGCAGAACAGTATATGAAGGACAGTGGCGTTGCTGATACAATGCTTATTCTTCCCGAATTTGAATTCTATCTTTTCGATAATGTAGGCTGGGAAGTTTCACCAAGAAGCGTTGGTGCAGCTGTCGACGCACAGCAGTCGTACTGGAACAGCGCTACTGAAGGAACAGGCGTTGTTATTCCCAAACAGAAGGCATATCATGTTGCAAAACCCTTTGACATTGCTTATGAATGCAGAAGTGAAATGTGTATGCATATGCGTGATGCAGGAATTGCTATAAACTATCATCACCCCGAAGTTGCGGCTTCAGGTCAGTTTGAAATCGAACCTCAGCTCGGAAAAATGTCAGAAATGGCTGACGCCACAATGATGATCAAATACATCATCCACAACACAGCCCTCAAATACGGCAAATCAGCAACATTTATGCCAAAGCCCATCTATGGCGAAGCAGGAAGCGGTATGCACGTTCATATGCTTCTTCTCAAAGATGGCGAACCTGTATTCTCAGATGACAACGGCTATGCTCATCTCAGTAAAGAAGCTCACTGGTTCATGGGCGGACTTTTAAAGCACATCCACTCACTCTGCGCTCTCACTAACCCCAGCACAAACTCATTCAAGAGACTTGTTCCCGGTTACGAAGCACCCGTTACAGTAGGATATGCTACATCAAACAGATCTGCTGTTATCCGTATTCCAGCTTATGCAAAAACTCCCAACAAGCGCCGTTTCGAGCTCAGAAACCCCGACGCTACATGTAACCCATATTTCTGCTATGCCGCTATTCTTATGGCAGGTCTTGACGGTATCAAGAATCAGATCGATCCTCACGAAAACGGTTGGGGACCTTATGATGTAAACCTCTTCCACCTTTCAGGTGAAGAAAAGGCCAAACTTCAGGGTCTTCCCACAACTCTCGAAGAAGCTCTCGACGCTCTCGAAAAGGATCACGACTACCTCACAGCAGGCGGTGTATTCCCCGAAGAACTTCTCAAGAACTTCATCAAGACAAAGCGTGCTGAATGTCGCGAACTCGCAAACATCCCTCATCCTGCTGAATTCGATAAGTATTACAACCTTTAATAAAGATAAAGCCACTCTTTCTACAGAGTGGCTTTTCTATTGAAATCAAAAAAAAAATGATGTATAATGATTTTTGTGGTATTTTTTACGAAAGGATTTTTACACTATGGATCTTAACGAACTTCGTCAGCAGATAGACATTATCGATACAGAAATACTTGACAAATTTATAAAACGAATGGAACTTTGTCTTGATGTTGCAAGATACAAAAAAGAAAATAACATCGGCGTTATGCAGTCATCAAGAGAACAGGAGATTATCGACAGAGTAAAATCTATGTCTGATGAAAAGTATAAAGACAGCGTTTCGCTTCTTTTTACAAATATAATGGACATAAGCAAGAGTTTTCAGCAGAGAGAAATAAACAACGGTCTTACTTTTATCGAGAAAAAAACGTTCGAAATAAATCCTTCCGCAAAAGCAGGATGTTTCGGTGTAAAGGGCTCTAATTCAGAAGAAGCAGCAAGAAAGATTTTCGGAAAAGAAAAAGAGCTTTCTTTCTACTCTGAATTTGAAGATGTCTTCAAAGCGGTATGCAACGGAGAAATTGACTTCGGAGTTGTTCCGTTACAGAATTCAAGTACAGGTTCTATAACGCAGACCTATGACCTTATGCGCAAATATGATGTTTACATAAACAAGATGATAAGAGTAAGCATAAGACATTGTCTTGCCTCAACAGGAACCGACATAAAAGGAATTGAAAAGGTTTATTCTCATCCTCAGGCGCTTATGCAGTGTTCTGATTTTATAGCAAGCAAGGGGCTTACGCCGATAAATTATGAAAGCACTTCTTCTGCGGCGGAACTCGTTTCAAAAAGCGATGAAAAAATCGCCGCTATATGTTCACCCGAATGTGCTAATCTTTATGGTCTTAATGTAATCGGAGAAAATATCTCTGATTATGAAACAAACTTCACAAGATTCATATGCATTTCAAAGGATTTTCAGGTTGAAGAAAACGCAGATATTATTTCTGTTCAGCTTACTATCCCCAACGAAGAAGGAAGCCTTTACAGATTGCTCACAAAGTTTACAGTTTTAGGACTTAATCTTCTTAAAATCGAAAGCCGTCCTCGTCACGAAGGCAATTTCGATGTTGTGTTCTATCTCGATTTTGAGGGAACAATGTCTGATGAAAGAATAAATTCGCTTCTCATTCATCTTGAAAAAGACGCAACAGATTTTAAATTCTTAGGAAACTATAAAGAACTTATTTAATAAAACAAGGGTATCAAGCAACATCTTGATACCCTTTATTCTATGCTAAAACTTTTGCGAGTGAAATTCTCTTTCTCATAGTTATGATGTTTTCGTTACCTTTTCTTTGATAAGAAGTTTCATCCATCATACGCTTTGCTATGTAAATTCCAAGTCCTCCGACTTTTCTCTGTTCAATGCCCGACGTTATATCGGGTTCTTCTTTTTCGAGAGGATTGAAAGGAATTCCCCTATCTGAAATTTCAATAGCTATCTCGCCGTTTGAAACCTCTGCGCTTACTTTTACTTCACCTTTAATTCCATCATAGGCATAAGAAACTATGTTTATAAAAATTTCCTCGGTAGCGAGACGAAGATCCTTTATAACTCTTTCGGCGGAAGGATAAAGATTATCTTCGTCTTTGATTTTTGTAAATATAAATTCCATTACCTCTTCAAACATCTGAGGGATTGCATCAACAACGATATAATCCATATCTCCACCTTCTTTCATAAAATTTCTTTTTACACTTCTCCGTCTGCGTAGTCGATAGTCTGTCTGAGTTCTTCTGATATTTTCTTTCCGACAAGTATAACGCAACTTCTCGACTGAACAGAAATATCACCGCCACGATAATGTTCGGGCTTTTCGATAAAGCTGTCTTCTTCTCTTGCTGTATCGGCAACTACGTGCCAGCCAAAGCCTAAAGGAAGTTCGGGCAACTGATATGATTTCTGTTCCCAGATTGTATTCATAATACAGTATATAAAAATGTCTTCGTTGGTATGATACTTATGCGATGTTTCGACAAACATAACTGCAAGAGTATGTGATGATGCGCCTTTATCAAGCTGCCAGGCCCTTGTCTGATGCCACGAAACTTCGGGATATCCGAGTTCGGTCTTAGGTGTTTCATAGCTTGGATTTCTAAGAACAGGGTGACTAAGTCTGAATTTAATCATATTGCTTACAAAATCGAAAAGATCTTTGTTCTTTTCGAGATTTGACCAGTCAAGCCATAAGATTTCGTTATCCTGACAGTAAGCATTATTGTTTCCAAACTGAGTGTTTCCGAATTCATCCCCCGCAAGCATCATAGGAACGCCTCTGCTCATAAGGAGCATAACGAAAGCGTTTTTGCGCTGTCTGCGTCTTAATGCGAGAACTTCAGGGTTATCTGTATCACCTTCAGCGCCACAATTCCAGCTGTTGTTATCGTTAGCACCGTCACGATTATTTTCACCGTTTGCCTCGTTATGTTTTTCTGTATAACTTACAAGGTCGTTAAGAGTAAATCCGTCGTGACAAGTTATGAAGTTTATCGAAGCGTTGGCACTTCTTTCTCTGTAAAGCCCAGGTGAGCCCATAACTCTGTCTATAATGCAGTCAACGGGAAGTCCGTCGCTCTTAAGGTGTCTTCTCATATCGTCACGATATTTTCCGTTCCATTCCGCCCAGCGTCCCTGTGTCGGGAAAGAACCTACCTGATAAAGTCCGCCGGCGTCCCACGCTTCTGCTATGAGTTTTGTTCTGCTAAGTATCGGGTCGTGTTCAAGTGCCTCTAAAAGAGGTGGATTTTCCATAGGTGCACCATTCTGGTCTCTCGAAAGAATAGATGCAAGGTCGAAACGGAATCCGTCGATATGATATTCCGAAACCCAGTATCTGAGGCAGTCGAGAATCATATTTCTTACTACTGAGTTATTACAGTTGAATGTATTTCCGCAACCGCTGAAGTTATAGTAATATCCTTCGGGAGTAAGAAGATAATATGTTGCGTTGTCAAGTCCCTTGAAAGAAAGTGTGGGACCGTATTCGTTACCCTCTGCTGTGTGGTTGAAAACAACGTCTAAAATTACTTCTATTCCGTTTCTGTGAAGCTGTTTTATAAGATTTTTGAGTTCATCAACTTCCATTCCGTATCTGCCTGTTGCGGCATATGCGGCTTTGGGTGCGAAAAATCCTACTGTTGAGTAACCCCAGCAGTTATAAAGACGTTTTCCCTCGTTATCAACGTTACAGTTATCGAGTTCGTCAAACGAGAAAATCGGCAGAAGTTCTATACAGTTTATTCCGAGTTCTTTAAGATATGGGATTTTATCAATAATCCCCGCAAATGTTCCGGGATGTTTTATGTTACTTGATTCGTGTCTTGTAAAAGCTCTTACGTTTGCTTCATAGATGACAAGGTCTTCCATAGGGATTTCGAGAGGTCTGTCGCCTTCCCAGTTGAAATCATCATAGATAATTCTTCCGCGGTTTGTAAATTCAGTATATGCGGCACTGTTTACGCCCCATACATTTCTTCCACTGACACCCTTTGCATAGGGGTCTAAAAGAATTTTTGTCTTGTCAAAACGATGTCCCTTTTCGGGGTTGAATTCACCGTCAACACGGTAGCCGTATTCGAGTGTTTCATAGTCAAGATCAAAAACGATCATTGACCATACGCTTCCTATTCTGTATTCCTTAGGAAAAGGAATTACCGCAAAAGGAAGTGCTTCGCCTCTTTTATAGAGGACGAGTTCTACCGATTTTGCGTTTTTCGAGAAGATGGAAAAGTTTACTCCTCCTGAAACAATAGTTGCTCCGAAAGGAAGACTCTTACCTTCTCTTATACGCATTCCACGGTAAATTCTGGTTGGGTATCCGTCTATTCTTGTTATCATTCTTAAAAAAACCTTCTTATATAAGTTTATGCGCTACGCCATAGCGGCAGCTGCTGTATCAAGATTATCGTAGCAGTTGAAAATAGTTCCGAAGCCTGTCATTTCCATAACATCCTTAACCTCTTCGTTGAGGTTTACAAGTGCTATGTTTTCGCCGAGCTGACGGCTTCTCTTTCCTAAAAGAAGAAGCACACGAAGCCCTGAGCTTGAAACATATGTGCAGTCTTCCATATCGATAACAACATTCTTGTTGTTTTCGACAACAGACATCATAGATTCTCTTGCTTCTTCGCTTGTGTTGTAGTTGAGTTCACCTTTGAGAGATACAACTGTTATATCTCCCGGAAGCATCTTTGTTTCGAGTTTCATAATTAAAATTCCCCTCTCGTTTATCTGCCTGATTGATCTGAGTTTTAGTTGAAAAATCTTGTTATGAGCATTGTTATATCATCCGCCTGATCGGCACCATAAACAAATTCATAAATATCTTCTGTAATGTTGGCTATAATTTCCTCAAGAGTCATATGTTCTGCCGCAAAGCTGTTGAGAAGATTATAGAGCCTCTTTTTGCCGTATTGTTTCTTTTCCTTGGTTGAAGCTTCGGTAACGCCGTCTGTATAAAGGAAAATCATATCCCCCTTATCAAGCATTATGCTGTCGGTTTTATAGAGTGTATCTTCATCGCCCGCAAGGAAAAGATTTTTTGTAACGCTTAAATTGTCAAAGCCTTCTTTATAACGATATACAAAAGGCGGTGTATGACCTGCGTTTGAATATCTGAATTCACCCGTTTTTATATTGAGAATTCCAAGAAACGCCGTAACAAACATCGCCGCGTCGTTGTTGATACAAAGCAGTCTGTTGACTTCTGTAAGAATTTCTCCGGGTGACATATTAGGCTTTGTCTTGTTGTTGATGAGTGTTTTCGAAATCATCATAAAAAGTGCAGCGGGAACGCCTTTTCCCGATACATCGGCTATCGTTATGGCAAGATGTTCATCATCGACCATAAAGTAGTCGTAGAAATCTCCTCCAACTCCCTTTGCGGGGATGATTGAGGTTGCGATTTCGAATTCGGTGTTTATATCAAAATCCTTTGCATTATTGGGAAGAATAGACATCTGTATCTTTTTTGCAATTTCAAGTTCTGCCTTGTGATGTTCCTTCGCTTTGGATTCTGTCTTGACTTTATCTATATATTCTTTCAGTTCTTCGGTCATATTCCTGAAAGCGTCTGAAAGGTCTTCGATTTCGTCGCCCGTTTTTATATCGCAATTGAATTCAAGATTTCCGTGAGTTATGTTTTTGACGCTGTCTGTCAAGGTTGCTATCGGCTTTGTTATCTTCTTTGAAAGAGTTATACCAAGAATATATGTCAGAACAAGAAGGAGTATAAGCGAAACAAGACCGAAAATACAGGTTGAAAGCATTGATTTCATTACTTCATCAGAAACTTCCTGCGAGAGTGCAACAATGCCATTTTTCAATATCATCGAAGGTGCTGATGCTATTTCGTTATTTATATAAGCAACAACGATCCATTTATGCTCTTTAAGTTTAGTATGTGCTATATGAATGTGACTTTTTTCGATTTCAAGATGTGTCGTTCCGCTCTGTGTTCTGAAAATATCATTATAGACATCGCTTTGTTCCGAAATAAATTCACCTATGTTCTTTCCCGTTTCTGATGAACATTTTTCGCTTGATATGATAAAATCTCCTTTTTCATCGTAGATTGTAAAACAACAATCGAGAAAATCGGTATATCCGAGTTGTTCTTTAAATTTTTCCGCTTTGATATTAATTCCCGAAACTCCTATATATTCTCCGGTCTGTGAATAAACAGGCTTTGTAATACAGATTATCTCATCTCTGCCAAAGGGGTCACTATGAACCTTTGATATATAAACCTCGCCTGAATTTTTAGCATTTTTATACCAATCACGCTGTTTATAATCAAAAGAGTCATTCTCAACAAGGAATTTCTTATTGCTTGAAACAAAGAAAAGCCCGCTGTCTGTTGCATAATATGCGTCTGAAATAACATCATCTCTTGATGTTATTCTATGCAAAGTAATACCTATATTTGCAGTAACTCCCGCTTCTTCGGAAAGATTTTCTTTATCTGCATCTGCGGAATAAATCAAGAATGGTGTTTCAGAACCCGCTTTCGCCGAGAAAGAAAGGTGATATGGTGCTTCTGAAAAAACTTCGGGTTTTGATTTCATATCAGAGGCGTGTGAACTTATATTTTCGAGATAAATCTCGTATTTTTCAAACATTTCTCCGATATGTTCCGCCTTGCCTGTCGAAACTAAAAGAAGTTCCTTATCGGTAAGTTCTTCTATTGAGGTGTGGCTGTTTTCGGCGGCATGTTCAATTATTTCTTCATTTATACTGATGAATTTTCTTGAAACTTTAAAAACGCCGAAATAAGCAATAACAGATGTTATAATAAGACAAACAAGCGAAATCCCCGCAATAACAGAAAAAACCTTGTTTTCTATCGATGATTTCTTGTTTTTCAGCTCCGCCACCTCCTCTTTGAAGATATAGATATAAAATTACACTTTATTATACTATAAAAATGCTCTGAAATCAACATTTGAAATATGTCGGAAACAAATATCGTTGAGAATATACAAAATTTTTATTTTTTGTTGACAATGTAGCAAATAATCAAATCTTATGGTATAATCATAATGAAAAGTCTTGAAAAAGGAGGTTTTTATATGAAAGAAAAGCGTATTTTCGCATTTGCATTATGCATAGTTCTCTCATTGTCGCTTTCTTCCTGCACAGTTTCGGATTATGTAAATAATCTTGATGCACTTGAAACTCATGCTACAACAAAAAAATCTCCTGTTTACACTTTGGGAACTTCCACCTATGACACAAATATAACTACAACGGGGACAACCCTTTTTATCGACGGAACAGATTTTGGTCTTACGGAAGTTATTATCCCCAAAAAGCCCAAAGCAACGGCTGTTGCGATGAAAACTGCTGATTCAGAAAAACTTAAAATTTCTGATGATATCATCTCAAAAGATGTTGATGTTTCGGCAGGTATTGCAAAAAATCGCGGAAAACTCACTTTAGAAGGCATTACAGCGGTTTCAAGTTCAAAATCTTCTGACACCGCAGAAAGCAGATTTTTCGGAACATCATCGGCTTTTCTTTGTATGCCTTCAAGTCAGATAGACATAAAAGACAGCGTTATAACAACAACGGGAAATGGTGCTTCGGCTTGTTTTGCTTATGGAACAGGCTCTGTTATAGACATTTCGCAGAGTGAAATTA
>JAGAJQ010000116.1 GCA_017828955.1 Oscillospiraceae bacterium | reverse complement strand
AGCCTTTCCGCCATACTGTTTATCTTCATAAAAGACCTTGTTTTTTCTGTCATAAATCTTTCCCATTTTTATTCTCCGATAAGAATTACAGCGATAAGAAGCGCTACAGCTAAAAGTCCTAAAAAGATATATGCAATTCCACGAGGTTTCATAATTTTTATTTTAAGGATAAAGAGCAACCCCGTAACAAAAATGCTTATCGGAATAAGTATATTCCCGATACCTGTTATCTTCCCGATTATGAATACGCATACAACAATAAGCGACGCGAATGTAACGGGAAGCCCCGTATAAAACTTTGTTTCCGATTCTATTGATGTCGAAACATTGAAAAATCCGAGCCTTGTTATAGAAGCTAAAACATAGAATGAATACACAGCGATATAATACCAGGCATTAAATCCCATAGAAACAGAAATGATAACGGGGAATAGTGCGAAACTCACCATATCGGTAAGCGAGTCTATCTCTATTCCGAACTCTTTTTCTTCGTCCGTTCTTTTGCATCGCCTTGCGATCATTCCGTCAAAAAGGTCAGAAACACCGCACACAATAAGACATATAAGTGCGTATTTCATTTTCCCCGAGAAAGAAAGCGCCATTCCGATAACAGCCGATACAGCTCCTATGTATGTGAGAATTACCGACTTATTATAATATCCTAAAAACAATTTTTTCAATTCTTTTCACCGCCAAGGATAATTTCTCCCGTTTCGCCGTTTATGGTTATTGTTTCGCCGTCTCTTATGAGTTTAGTTGCATTTTCAGCGCATACAACACAAGGAATTCCGTATTCTCTTGAAACAATAGCAGCGTGACAGAGGATTCCGCCGTATTCAGTAACGATTCCGCCGAGCATAGCAAACTTTCCTGTCCAGCCCGTGTCTGTAAATTTTGTTATGAGAATATCTCCCTCTCTGAGTCTGTCTGTTTCATCAAGTGAACGCACAATTCTCGCAGTTCCCGTTGCTTTAAAACAAGAACATCCTATCCCTGAGAGTGCATTGTCCATTTTTTTCGCTTCACCATTTCCGAAAGAAGAACCTATCTCGTTTTCGCTTGTAAAGTTTCTGAATGAAGAATAATAAATCTTGTTTCGGGCTATTATCTTAATAAGATCATCTTTGCCGATTTTTCCGTCAAGAAGATTTTTTATATCTTCGATTTTTGTATACCATATATCGTTCTGCGAAGTGAGAATTCCCTCGTTTACAAGAACTTCCGAAAGTCTTAATGTATAAGCTCTTATTATGCAGTAGAATCTTGTAGAAACGTCTCTCAGTTCCTCTCTCCACCAGAGCATATTTCTCATTTCAGTAACGTTCTTTTCAAACTTCTTATAAGCCGATGAAGAAGCGCTGTTTCTTACCTTTTCCATCTCTTTTCTGAATTCTTCGCCAAGGCGTAAAGAGTCCTTCTCGGGCGAACATTCGTCCCCTAACATACAGGTGTTCTTTACATCGCTTATAACAGTCTTTATATCTTCATAGAACGATGGATATGTAACATCAAGTTCTTTTTTCGAATGATAACCGAACTTTTCAATATAACCTGAAACCATATCCCCGAAAGGAGCGTCAGAAAGATTTTCATTTATTTCATCAACACTCTTTTCTGTCCAGAAAGAATATGCGTTTTCATCTGTTCTTATAATTCTGCTTATGTTCCATATTTCATAAAAGGGGAGAAGATGCGAAACATTGTCAAGCCCGCCTATAAGCGTAAAATATCCGCCCTGAGTTGTGTGCTTTAAAATCTTGTCCTTATAAAGCGACTGATGAATTGTGTTTATAAAAATCTGTCTGAAATAAGCGCTTTCGCTGTCAAGATAATCCGTGAAGACGAGTTTTCTCCATTTTTCCTTTATTTCATCCGAAGAAAAATCACTATCCTTGTTTTCGAAATAATTTTCGTATCTCGAAAGAAGATCAGCCTTTATCTTTTCGGCATTCTTGTTTCTTTCCTTAACGATTTTTTTCTGCGCCGATGCCATTTTTGCGATACTTAAAAGCGTTTTCGGAGTAATCGATGTAGTAACTCCATCGCCCTCGTATGTTATCTTGACGCCGAGTTCGTTGTCAAAATTCCTTTCCTTGTATCCGGGAACTTTCGACATAGCTGCCTTCGCAACACTTAAATTCCAGTAAGGTCTGCCATAGAACATATCGCCGAGTTTTTTGTCAACTTCCTTAGGCTTCAGTATTTTCGCTTCTGTCAAAAACTTTCTGAATTCACTTTCCCAGATGTATTCATATAAACTCCACATATAAGGAGTGCATACAGTTGCAGAAACACCGCCGTCCTTAAAGTCAGCAGTAGTCCACTGATCAGAAATTCCGCCATAGAGGATTTTTGTTATCGCTCTTGCCTGAAGAATAAATAACTCTCCGTTTTCATAAGCGAATTCTATGTCACAAGGGTATCCGAAAAGTGCCTGAATACGAATAGCCTTGTCTGCGATTTCCTTTACATTCTGTTCTGTGAGAAGTCCGCCCGACATAAGAGTAACTTCTCTGTCCCACCAGTTGTAAGAGTATCTTTCGGCATTAACTTTTCCGCTTACAAGATTTTCGCCCTGTCCCTTTGTGGCTTCAATGAGAATTTCCTTGTCGTTTCCGCTTATGGGGTTAACAGTAAATGCAACACCGCTCACATCAGAGTCAACCATTTCTTCTATGATAACCGACATTCCTGCCTCGTCCGCAGGAATTCCGTTTGCCGCAAAATAAGAAAGAACAGTTTCCGAATATGTTGAAAGATAACATTTCGCAACAGCGTCGGCTATTTCGTCAATGCCACTCATATTGATGAAAGTGTCATACTGACCCGCAAACGAAAGTCCGCTTAAATCTTCCTTTATCCCACTGCTTCTTACAGCATATTTCTTTTCGGGATTTATGTATTTTTCAATTTCCGCCTTTATTTCATCGGGGATAGTAAGCCCTTCGTAAAGTTCGAATATCTTTTCAGCGGTGTCCTTTGCGTTGTTCTTTGAAACAACCTTTAAAAGAAGATGAACCTTGCATTCATTCTTATTTTCAGCGACTGTTTTAGCGAAGATGTCATTTCCGAGAACAATCCCCGAGGGAATGTTGAATCCGCTGTTTTTCATAAAAGAAAGAAAGGCGGCCTTGTTGCCGACTTCTCTCGCGTCAAGTTTTTCTTCAAGACGATAAATTCCCATTTTTTCTTAATCCTTTCGGTTAAAACATATTTTTCCTTAAATGACAGAAATATAAAAGCATATTGAATACTATGTGCGTTAAAGCACCTACAATTACATAAACAAAGTAATACCATATCGGTAAAGGACAGAATACACATACAACAAGAACACAGCCGAAAACCGAGTCCGCCTGGTCAAAGAATATAAAAAATATCTTTTTCAGTCCTTTAACGTCGTTCTTACCGGGAGTTATATCAAGTCTTCTCTTCATAAAACTGTTCGGAAGTTCGAATAAAGCGTATGCAAATCCCGATAAAGCCCCCGTCAGTATGTTATAAACGGGTGAACTTTCGTAATTTCTGTAAAAATAATTGTGTTCATAGATAAAAGTATTGTTTTCCGAAATAAATCCCCATAAAAGAGAGAAGATTATTCCGAGAAAAATCATTCCGACAAAACCCTTGAATGTCTTGTTATCTCCGAAAATACGTTTTCCGTCGGGGAAATTTTTCCCGAAGTCGATAGGTTTTTTAAGAAAATCGCATACTTTAATCTTACACCAGACCATATTCATAACCCCTGCGAGAATAATCGGCAGGAGGGTTATATACATTTCAGCAAGTTTTTCCATAAACTATCCTTTACCGATAGATGAATTTAAGGTTTGCTACTTCATAGATGTTCATTCTCAAATCAGAGAAACAATCGTCAGATATAACTTCCTTTATCGAGTTAAGACTGTAACTCTGCGGTTTTTCCTGAAGCGGAAGAAAAAGAGTTACCGCAGAAAGTCTGTCACCTGTAAATTCAGCAATATGCCTGCCGTTGTATTTTTTGCAGAATTCCTTGAAAACTTCAAATTCCGTCGTGCTTTCAAACGGATCTCCGCCTATATATCTTGTGCAGTCTCTTACTCCTCTGCTTTCGGGTTCTTCTATCGTATTTCTGCCTATTCTTACAGCAACTTCATTTTCCGAACACGAAACCGAAATCTTTATCGCGGGGTGATCCGATGAATTTTTTAAGATTATATACGCTGTGTGGAATACAACCCAGGAAAATCTTTTCGGTGACGCATTTATGAAAAGATCGCCCTCTTTGTATTCAAACTGCAGAACAGATGCTTTTCTTCCTGCGAATTTTTTGAGACTTTTTTCATTTTCCTTTATAAAATCAGTTACCGAAAATACCGAGGATTCGAGATTTTTGCCCGTCATATAAAGGTTGTATTCTTCTCTGTGCTTCTGTATTCTTAAAATGTTGTAGCAGTCGTTGAGGATTTTTGCGAGACTTTCCATTTCGTCATACATATCCTCTTTGTTGAAATATTCCTCTATCTTCGCAAGATTACGGCTTATTTCATAGATATATTCCTTGATATTCACCGCTTCATAGTGGAACTTCTTTCTGAGCAAGTCTATCTTCATTCCCTCTGAAACAAGATTCTTGTTCAGAACTTCTATTACAAAACAGTCATCTGTTTCGGTTATGTTGTATCTGTAAGGTTCTCCGCGGAGCGTTCCACAGACAATTCCCGTTTCTTCAGGAAAAATTCCACCCTCAAAAAGTTCGTTTGCACTTTTCTTTATCGTTTTGTGGATATTTTCGTTGTTCGACCATACTATCGCTTTGGTTTCCTTGTCGCAGAAAAAAACATCTGTAGCGGATTTTTCGAAAAATTCACGCAGATTCTCATTCATAGTCAATCAGACCTACCTTTCGGCGAAAAAGTTACAATTAAATATATTATCCTATATTTTAAAGGAATTGTAAAGTAAAATATCAAAAAAAGAGAATTTTTCCAAAAAAGAGGAGGGCAGAAACAACTTTTTTATGCACCCTAAGAAACGGACATTAAAAAGTTAAAGGAAAATTTGGTTAAAATTTTATCAAAAAAGACTTGCAATAGTTGTCAAAATGGAGTACAATATAATCACATAAATTTTTCTTAGGAGGAATTCAAAATGTCAGTTAAAGTTGCAATCAATGGTTTTGGTCGTATCGGCCGTCTCGCTTTCAGACAGATGTTCGGTGCTGAAGGTTACGAAGTAGTTGCTATCAACGACCTTACAAAGCCCTCAATGCTCGCTCAGCTTCTCAAGTATGACACAGCACAGGGTGGATACTGTGGAAAAATCGGTGAAGGTCTTCACACTGTTACTGCTGATGACGAAGCAGGTACAATCACAGTTGACGGAAAGACACTCACAATCTATGCTAAGGCTAACGCTGCAGAACTTCCTTGGGGCGAAATCGGTGTAGACGTAGTTCTCGAATGCACAGGTTTCTACTGCTCAAAGGATAAGTCACAGGCTCATATCGATGCCGGTGCTAAGAAGGTAGTTATCTCAGCTCCCGCTGGTAACGACCTCAAGACAATCGTATTCTCAGTTAACGAAAATACACTCACAGCTGATGACAAGATCATCTCAGCTGCTTCATGCACAACAAACTGCCTCGCTCCTATGGCTAAGGCTCTCAACGATTATGCTCCTATCCAGAGTGGTATCATGAGCACAATCCATGCTTACACAGGCGACCAGATGATCCTCGATGGTCCTCACAGAAAGGGTGACCTCAGAAGAGCAAGAGCAGGTGCTGCTAACATTGTTCCTAACTCAACAGGTGCTGCTAAGGCTATCGGCCTCGTAATTCCCGAACTCAACGGAAAGCTCATCGGT
>JAGAJQ010000115.1 GCA_017828955.1 Oscillospiraceae bacterium | reverse complement strand
TGAATTTTTAACGAGAGTAACTTTACAAAGTTCTGAAGAAGAAAGTTCCTCTATCGTTTCAAGTTCACCCGGTGTATAGTATTTATCAGACAACATTATCACCTTTTTTTATTTTCTACTACTATCATATCATATTATATAAATATTTTCAACGAAAATTGGGCATTATTCAAAAAAGAAGTTATTGATATTTCAACATACATATGATATACTAAAACTGGGTATTAATAGGTATTTATAACACATCTTAAAAATCAAGGAGGTGGCGAAGATGGCCGCATCGTTCGATTTCGATAAAAACGAGCTTATCGAAGCGGTTTCACGCCGCACAAACGACTATGTCGTCATACACGATTTTTCAACAGGTCTTACGAAAATCCCCGAAGAGATGAAATCAACATTCGGCTTTTCAACAGACACCCCGAAAAACTTTTTCGAGACCTGGATGAAACTTATGCACGATGAGGACATAGAAAACATAAACATATCCTCAAACAACATCAAGAGAGGGATTTCGGATACTCACGATGTTGAATACAGAGTAAGAGACAAAGTCGGTGGCTGGGTTCACTTCAGAGAAAGAGGCGAAGTTATCCGTGATGGTATGGGTAAGCCCTCACTCTATTTCGGGACAATCTCTAACATCGGCAGAAAGGACCATATCGACAGCATCACAGGTCTTCCCAAAAAGAGAGAGTTTGAAAGCCGTATAAAACTCTGTATCGCCGAAAAAAAGCAGTTCGGAATTATGATACTCAACATCGATAATTTCAAGAACATCAATGCTCTTTACGGCAGAGATTTCGGTGATATGGCGCTTCGTTCAATCGGTCAGTCCATTGTTAAATGTCTGCCTAATAAATGCTCTGCTTATCGTCTTGACAGCGACGAATTCGGCATCATCTTTGTTGACGCACTTAAATCCGATATAAAACAGGTTTTCACAAACATAAACAACAGAACATCTGATCAACACGAATACAACGGTCATAAATACTACTGCACAGTTTCTGCAGGCTGTTGTAAATACAGTGAAGATAACTCGGGCAGTTTTGACATGCTTGTTGCAAACTCACACAGTGCTCTTGATATCGCTAAGGCAAAGGGTAAGGCAAGAGTTATTTTCCACGACCCGAAACTCACAGAAATCCGTTCGAGAGAACTTCGTATGACAGAACTTCTACACGATAGCATCAAGCATAATTTCAAGGGATTTGAAGTTCATTGTCAGCCTCAGGTTTATGCAGACAGTGGTTTCATCAAAGGAGGAGAGGCTCTCCTTCGTTGGAAATGCGACGAATACGGCCCTGTATCCCCTGTTGAATTCATTCCTATCCTTGAAAAAACAGGTATGATAGCACCCGTCGGAAAATGGGTATTTGATGAATCTGTAAGAATCTGTGCGAAATGTATAAAATACAACCCCGATTTCAAGATGAGCATAAATGTTTCTTATGTTCAGCTTCTTGATGACTCGTTCCTTTCTTTCATCGATAAATCAATGCACAGACATGGCGTTCTTGCAAAGAACATAATCGTTGAATTTACGGAAAGCTGTTTCATCGAAGAAAGAGGAATTGTTTTTGAAGCCTTTGAAAACATCAGAAAGAAAGGCATCAAAATCGCAATGGACGATTTCGGAACAGGTTATTCATCACTTGAAGTTTTAAAGGAAGTTCCCGCTGATATAGTTAAAATCGACAGAGCTTTCGTTAAAAATATCAGAACGAGCAACTTCGACAGAACATTCATCAAGTTCGTTGTCGAACTCTGTCACGATGTCGGCATAGAAGTATGCCTTGAAGGTGTTGAAAGAGAGGAAGAATATAAGATAGTTCTTCCTATGAGAATAGATTTTATTCAGGGCTATCTTTTCGGAAAACCTCTCGATGAAAACACATTCTCTGAAAAATTCCTGAATGTAAGCTAAGGAGAATACTATGCCCGATAATTTTGAAAACGATATTTTTGACGAAATCGAGCAGGTGTTTGAAAAAGAAGACAGACACACAAGAATAATTGTAATTCTCTGCGTTGTTCTTGTCATCGCGATTGTTGTTGCGATAATATTCGGTATATCCTATTATAAGGAACATAACAAGGTTATATACACCTCTGCTGAGATAGCAACTCTTGAAGAAGAAAATGAGGCTATCATAAAAGCGAAGGAACGTTCTCCTGTTCCTGTAAGTGACAACAGATTTTATTTTAAGGACGGGCTTTTAGGTGAAGCCTGGCTTCCCGTTATTGAAGGAGTAGAAAAAAATACTCTTGACGGAATGTCTTTTGAAACAGATGACAAAGGCAGGATTTACTACGCCGAAAACGGCGAAAAACTCACAAAGTTCGGCATAGATGTTTCTGCACATCAGCACGACATCGACTGGGAAAAAGTCAAAGCCGACGGTGTCGAATTTGTTATGATAAGAATAGGCAACCGTGGATATGAAACAGGAAACATATCGTTTGACAAGAAATTCAGGGATAACATAAGAGGTGCTAAGGAAGCAGGTCTTCCCGTGGGCGTTTATTTCTTCTCTCAGGCGGTATCTCTTGAAGAAGCGGTTGAGGAAGCCGAGTTCGTTTTAGAGATGCTTGACGGCGAAGAACTCACCTATCCCGTTGTCTACGACTGGGAAATCATCGGAACAGACCCCGCAAGAACAGATACAGTTTCTGCCGAAACTGTGAATGACTGTGCGGTTGTTTTCTGTGAGATGATGAAAAACGAAGGTTATAAGCCTATGGTTTATATGTCAAGACGAATGGGATATTTCAAATTCGATTTATCAAGGCTTAATGAATACGACATATGGCTTGCAGAATACGGCGATGTTCCGACTATGTTCTATCAATTTGATATGTGGCAGTATTCCTGCACGGGAACTATCGACGGAATAGAGGGCGATGTTGATATGAACATCTGCTTTAAAGACTATACTTCAGAAGAAGAATAAAACAAACCCGATAACAAATAGTTATCGGGTTTTTGATTTTCTTTATTAAGATTACATAAGTGCGCGGACATTTTCAGCGGTTGCTATTCCCTCTGTGAAAGCGGTTGCATTGGAAGCCGCAAGCCCCATATTAAAGGCATAATAAAGGTCGCCTTCGCTATCTAAATATCCTGCTATAAAACCTGCCGCAAGGCTTTCTCTTGCACCGATCGTATTAACGACATTTCCTTTGGGTGCGGGAGAATGGAATGCTTTTCCGTCCTTTGAAACAAGAACTGTTCCCTCTGCGCCTAAATAAACAATAACATTCTGTGCGCCTTCTTCAACGAGTTTTCCTGCATACCAGGCAGCCGAAGAAGCGTCTTTCAATGTTGTTTCAAAATGCTTTTCTATTCCATCTTTATCCGTTCTTACAAGGAAAGGATCATATGTAAGGCATTCTTTGAAACAATCGTTTTCGGTATCGATAACTATATCGATTTCTCTGTCGGCGAAAGTCTTTAAAATGTCGGTATAATAATCTTTCGGAAAACCTGAAGGAATTTTTCCTGTTAGGATAAGTGTATCTCCCTTTGTTAAAAAATCAAGCTTTCCGTAAAGGTGTTCTATATCTTTTTTGGTAACGGTTATTCCCTTTCCGGTAAGGTTTGTGGGCTTAACGCCGTCGAGCATAATATTAACACAATCCGAACCGTTTCCCTTTACCTTTATAAAGCCTGTCGAACAACCATTTTCTGTGAGTGCTTCTTCAATAAAGCGACCTACATCATCGGGAACAAATCCGACTGTCATATTCATATATCCGAGATTGCCGAGCATAACAGAGGTATATATTCCCCCATCACCTATAAACACTCTCGATTTTTCGATTTCTGTATCCTTGCCCTTTTCAAGATTGTTGACTCTTGTATAATAATTGACAACGGGGTATGGTATTACCGAATAGATCATTTTCTTCACTCCCGATGAAATTTTCTGTAATTGATTGTAACACAAAATACCGCATTTGTAAATAGT
>JAGAJQ010000114.1 GCA_017828955.1 Oscillospiraceae bacterium | reverse complement strand
ATAGCGAGACGAGCTGCTGTATAAGAATTTTCAAGTTTTTCTTTGTAAAAATCAGAATTTTCCATATATTTTCTCCTTAATTTACTTCAATAGTAATAAGTTTTGGTTCTCTTTCGCTCAATCTCCAAGCAACAATTTCCTTGTCGCCATAGGTATCAAGGCTTTCAACAATCGTCGTATTATGTGCTTCTCTCGGCAGCATAACAACAACTCTCGTTCCTGCGGCGCAGGTATAGTTGTCAAAAAAATCTTTTATAGTCATATATTTACTCCTTTTAATCGTTAATTACTGTTTTGAATAAATCTCGATGAATAAGCGTTTTGTTCACTTTAAGCTCTTCCGGCGTCACCGAAATATAATCAGTAAGGTTCGGAGCATCTACGAACTCATAGTCTCCGCTGAGGGTTCCTGTTCCATTCTGGAGATTGACATAGACCACTTTCCCGTCCAAAAAATCCAGACTGTCGTGCCCATCAGTGCCGACCTGATGAATTGATCCATCAAAATTGTCTTTTACCCATAGGTTTATTAACATTTGAAGTCCTCCTTACTTTTAAATTTTCTTAATTTCCATATAACATCCGTCCATACGTTTATCATACTGACGAATATCGTACAGCCATTTGAAAGGAATTCTTACTATTCCTTCCTTTTTTAATGTTTCTCTTGCTTCGTCCGCATTGAAATAGCCCTGCATCCATCCATACCCGGATAAATACTGAGTTCTGTAGAAACCACACAACCTGTCATAATACTTAATCGTATTCTTTTTCAGGAATTTTACATATCTGTCAGACAGATGATAATTCTCTTTCTTGTTATTTTCGTCATATTCAGACATCAGAAAGGAATTACCTCTGAACAGCTCTATCTGCCACATTACTTCACGCATACTGCGAAGAGTCCTTGTGATTCCGTTAATTGCGATCATATAATCATTTCGAGTACCGGGTTCCCAGTTCTCTTTGCTGCATCTTCCACAGACATATTTATCTGTGTTAATGGTTACTTTGTATCTTGCCATTAGATTTTCCTCCTTAAAAAATTTAAAATATAAAATTCTGATATATTATTATATTTTTTATTTTCTAAAAAACAAAAAAGCTCCCGAAGGAGCTTTTTGGTTATATTGCAATAGGAAAGGTCAATTTTTGTCATTGTGCGCTCTCCTTATACTTCATCATAAAAGAAGATTTCAATGAAATCAATCATATTATCTTCGTTTTTATGAGTATTACAAATGTATCCGCCATCACCGAACCCGCTCGGAGATACGAAAGCCTTATCATCAATGGTTGCGGCAAGATAAGAAACATAGTCGGGCCAAAGCTGCGAACAAGGTATCTTATTTCTTGCTCTCTTCATCATACTTTCAAACTTGACATCAGCCATAGCAACAAGAGCCTTTTGGTCTGCTGTTATGTCTTCAGATACGCTCATTATTTCACCATCGGACAGATTAGCGGCTTTAAGCTTTTCTTTTAGAATGTCTGCAAACTCAAGAGTGTGGGAACATCCCATAATCGCATCTATGTCACTTAACATAGGAAAATACAGATTTATATTATCTTCAGGCTTAATGATTGTCTTTACAAATTCGATATAATTGTCGATAATTGTGAAAAACCAGTCTTCTGACATAAATTTTCTGTAATTTTCGTTTGGCTGAATGATTTTTGTAGCATTGTACACGTTCTCATACCATTCTTTATCAAGGTCATCTTTGTGATGAGCAGCATAGTAGTCATAATCGTAAATGCCTGCCATTCCGCTGTCTACACCTACCTCAAAATCTTCAGCTTCGGTATACGCAACGATATTTCTGACGGTTTTTTCGTCTAAAGAGTTGTGAGAAACGTACATATACGACACTCTTCCCTCGTTTTCGTCAAAATTGTATGAGCAATTATATTCGCCGGGAAGGACATTTTCAAGTACGCCTTGACACCAAGTTCCGAGATTGTAACAAGGGTCGCTTACCATTACTTTTGAGCCGAGTGTTATAGTTCCTGCATTTCTTATCATAATTTTTCTCCTTATTTTTTAAATTTTAAAAATTCACGTCCCAACTGTAATCATTCCAAGAAATGACACACTTTTGGCCGTCAAGATAACCTGTTATTTCAGCAGGCTTTGTGAAGCCGTCCGTCTTTTCAAACATTTCTCCGAGAATACGATACCAATACGAAATATCGGAATCATACTGAAAAAGAATCAGGTTCTTCATTTCATTCATAGCCATAATTTTAGTTCTCCTTAATCATTGTTGTAGCTCCGTAGCACTCGATAAGTTCAAGAACCATATTAAAGAGTTCTTCAGCTGTCTTATCATTAGTATAAAAGCCTGCCATTCGAAGCATTATACGAGCAGTGTTGGTATCAACGGATACGACAACATTTTTCTTGATGACTCCACATCTTTCAAGAGTATTATCGCTCTTTGTTGTACCATTGATTGAGTCTGCAAGCTTTCTTACGGGGCAAGAATCGCAAACAGAAGGGTTCTCGAGAGTGTTTTCAAGACAATCCAGACAAACTGTGTCAATTGCTTCTAAAATTTTATTATTATTCATCAATTTTTCCTCCTCTGATTAGATAACAAAGTCCATAACGCTTTTCAAAAGCGATTACTTCACATTTTTCGTGAACCCAAGCGGGCTGATTTGCAAAAACCTTAAGAGCTGTTTCCTTATCATTAAAATGAATTGCGTCCTTTAAGGCAGAAAAGCCTAAAACCTCATTTTCGCCCTTGAATTCGTGAGCTAATGTAGAAACAAAGTCGTACTTGTGCGGGTCATATGACCACTTGTTTGCAATAGCGTATCTTACATATTCCTTTGGAACCTTGTACTCGTAATGTGAATACATATAATTTTCCTCCTGTTTTATTTCTGACGTGGGACTAAAACCACCACTGTATCTTTCGTGTAATTTTTATTTAATTCTTTTAAAATATTACACGGACTCTTTGTTTTTTCGCCCTTAAATGTTATATAAACACTGTAAGGGACTTCTCTCCAGCGTCCATATACTTCTTTTATGTAATATCTGAAGTTCATAATGTCATTCTCCTTAAAACCAGTATGCTTTGCCCAGTTCTGCATCAGACAAACCCATTACAGAGTCAAACATTTCGACTAAAGCATTGCTCTGGTCCTTGATATTTTCGTATTTTTCTTTTGCTTTTGCTACAATTTCATTGATGCAGGCAGATGATTCACCTGTAACAACGAAATCTTTTTCGATATTATTGAGAATTCGCCTCTTATTTACCAAAAAAGGTTGAAGAAAGCGTTCTTCTGTTTGCAAAATATTTATTTGTGGCATTTAGTTTCCTCCTTATTTTTTAAAAATCTAAAAATTGATATTAAAGTATAAATTTTATTTTTCAAAAAACAAAAACCCCGATTATTCGGGGTTTCGTGCTCTTTCACTTCCATTCTCCTCTGATAACCTCTTTATTGGGAGAAAGCTTATTTATTCTTGTAAAAGTAACCTTATCATCTATATCTTTTCCGTTTACTCTGTGCAGTACCATTCTATCTACAACGCCGCAGCGTTTGTTACACATAGCACTTGCTCTCCTCTTTAATGACGAAAGAGAGCTTGCACAGATAAAACCTACCAAGACGCCTGAAACATAAACTTCGCCTGCAAAGTTATTTTCTTTTTCAAAATGCATATAAAATTCTCCTTAATTTTTTAATTAATATTAAGCTCTTCATCCAGCCAATCGATGAACTTTTCTTCGTCCGATTCGCAAATTTCGCTTGGTATTATCAATTTTCTTTCCCATAAAAATCCGCCGCACCAATATTCGTTATATAAAAATACGACTCTTTTAGAAAAACACACATTGACCCATAAACATTCTGAACCACCTTCGTGGTGATATACTCTTTCGTATCCGGGAAAATAACCGGCTACAGGTATAGGTTTATATTTAAAGCCGTAGTTTTCTAACCAATGTGCATTGGGATTTTTATTTTTTATTAAGCCCATAAATTATCTCCTTAATATTAAACCTGAAAATTTTCAAAAACAGCAGCTCTGCTTGTTCTTTCCTTTTCGGTAGCCTTCAAAAGTTCACCCTTGATTCTGTTCCATTCGAGACAAAGGTAATAAAGAAAATTACCTCCGAAACCGAAGTCCTTGTATGCATTAACATATGTAGAAGAAAATGGCTGGTCATCAAAATATATTGCTAATCCGCCGCTTCTGCCAAAAATGGTATCTTTATAAACACAAATCTTGAACTCAGGTTCAACGATTTTGTCAAAACGTCCTCTTTCAATAATTTCGCCGAACTCAACCTTGATTTCCTGATGAAGATTTGGCATAATCTGAGTCCTGATAAACTCTTCAATCATCTTTCCCTGTGGGATAAGCTTAGTTTTGTATTCTTCCTTTGTAAATAACATAGTGTATACCTCCATACTTTAAAAAATTTAAAATTTGTACTATTAATATAGTTTTATTTTTTAAAAAAACAAAAACCCCGAATAATCGGGGTTTTAATTCAGTATTAAAATTTTGTAATTGATGATAAAAAACATTTATTAATATACATATCTTCCAAAAAACAATCCGAAAAATTGTGATTTTCTATCTGATTGACGCACCGTATAAAAAAAGAAGATAAATTTGTTAAAATTAACATATTGCGTGATTTCTCAAAAAAAAATATAATGTTTATAGTAGCATTATTGGTAACGCATAATCCCTATTTTAAAAAGAAGGGAGGAATGTATATGAGTAATATGGAGTTAATTGCTCTTGGAAATTTTATTGTTAATGCTATTCACGTTTTAGTGAAAATTAAAAAAGAAAGAAAAAAAGATTCAGAAACAATAAACTCCCCTACTAATAACGAACAGTCATCACAGTCCGATGAGATAAGTAAGAGAGTTTATTGAATAATTTGTAAAAGTAACAATAAGTGCTACTATTATAAAGAGAGTTGTGTTGCAGCACACTCTCTTTATTTTTATGATTTTATAACCCAAAATGTGCTTGTCATATATCAATAAAAATATAGCTTGTCCACACTTTTTAATTATTATAATTGTTTTTTTTAGCGTTGTCAAGTTTTTTTAAATTATATTTTTAAAAAACCCCGAAAACTCGGGGTTTTTAACTTATTTCTTGCGTTTTAAATCGTTCAATACTTTTTTACAAGTGGTTGTTTTATTACAGCTCCAACAGCCATTAAAGCCGGGATGCAGCCACGGAATAACATTTCGTTCCCAGTCAGCCACTTCCCTGTCTGCAAAATCATATTCGAAATCAGGACAAAATTCACCGTCCTCGGTAATCCAAACTGATTCCTCATTTAATTCCTTGACTTTTGCCCAAAGTTCACTTTCGAAATGAAGGTTGTCAAGCTCCATAAACGCCTGAACTTGTTCCTTTGTATAGTTATGATACTTCATATACCCGAAACTAATAGTATAACGACCATTATCTTCGTTATAAACCTCATCTTCGGAAATAAGTTCTGCTTTT
>JAGAJQ010000012.1 GCA_017828955.1 Oscillospiraceae bacterium | reverse complement strand
CAACCCCTCCTCTGATGTCAATTCCCCAACGGATATCGTTAAGGCTCTTGACATATTTTGTCTGAACATCACCATACTGATAGGTAAGCCCTGTTACCTGAACCACTGTAAAGAGTATGATGAAGATGGATACGATGAAAAATACCGGTTTTCCAACTCTTTTCACAGTTTTCTGCCTCCTGTTGATTTTTTTATGACTTTCACTGTATAAAAGTCAAAGCATACTTTATTATTATATAGCATTTCCTTATAATTGTCAAATATTTTCTTTTTGCTGACAAATTCCCTGAATATTGATTTTAAAGAGGCTTTGTGATATACTGAAAAAAGTATGAATTGAAAGGAGGAGGCCTTTTGGACGAAATTTTAATAACCGCCAATGATATCGGCAAAAAGATAAAGAAAAGAAAGAAGGGTTCTTCTCTTTTTAAGCCCGAATATGAGGAAATAACCATACTTTCGGGCGTTAATCTTACTGTAAATAAAGGCGAATGTGTTGTTGTCATCGGCGAAAGCGGAGCGGGAAAAACTCTTCTTTTAGACATTCTTTCGGGAAAAGACAACGAATTTTCGGGCGAACTTTCGCTATCCCCTTCGGCTTACATAAATGAAATCGCCAAAAAACTCTCACCGAGACTTTCGGGAGAGAAAAATATACTTCACATTCTTTCAGCTTTCGGAATAAAGAAAAAAGACGCCATTTCTGTCTATGACAAAATCGCAGTTTTTTCAGAACTTTCAGAAAACCTTGAAAAACCCGTTCGCGAATATTCTTTCGGAATGAAAATGCGTCTTGTATTTTCGGCGGTTGCTTTTTCGGGTGCGGGGCTTGTTATCATCGACGATATGCCCGCCTGTTTTGACAGAATTTTCATAAGAAAAGTTACCGATAAAATCGAAGAACTTCGTCTTATGGGCAAAAGCTTTATAATATCCGACAACACAATAAACCTCCCTCTTATCCTTTCGGCGAAAACTGTTTCTATGTCGGGCGGAAAGATGATTTCTGTCGGAAATCCCGCCGAGGAAACAACAGCCTTTTTAGAAAAAGCACTTTCTGAAAGAGAAAGAAGAGTAACTGAATTCTTTGAAAGACAACCTCTTTCTGAGCGTGAGCTTTCGCGTTGGGGAAATCAGAACATAGAAATCATAGGCGTTGATCTTTTCTCAGGAAACGGCAAAAAATGCTATGATTTTGACCCAGAGGGCAGAATGGTCATAAGAATAGAATACAGGATAAACCGACCTGTTTCTGATATAGGATTTTCTGTCGGTATTTTCGGTGCCGACGGGGTATGCCGTTATTTCACCGATACATACATCGACGAAGTTCTGGTTGACATAAAACAGAGAGGAAGAATTTCTCTTATTTTAGAACGTTCAGGGCTTCTGGAAAATTCCTACCGCATAGATGTCGCTGCACACGACAAGGCGGGAATGCCCTATGATTACGTTCTGGGAATTGCAAAATTCAAGACATCATCCCCAATAAACGACAGAGGAATGTATCGCCCTGCGCATCGCTGGGAAAACGACTGAGGTGAAATCTGTGGCAGAAAAGAAATTTGAAAAAATATCAGAAAAACTTTCCCTCGCCGTTTCTGATGAACACTCTTTCGGGACAGACGCTTTTCTTTTAGCATCATTTTCAGCGCCCCGAAGAAAAGATATGGTATGTGACCTTGGAACAGGCTGTGGAATAATCCCCTTTCTGATGAAAAAGGGGTTTTCACCGAAACTTATATATGCCGTTGACATTCAGGAAAATGCAATAAATCTTTTAAAAGAAAGTATTTCTGTTTCGGGCGTTGATGACATTATCCCCATATGCGCTGACCTTAAAACCTTATGGGAAGATGCACCCATAGGCAAACTCGATATAGTATCCTGCAATCCGCCTTATAAAGTTTCGGGTGCTGGGATAGAAAGTGAACTGACTGCGCATAAAATCGCAAGGCACGAGATTTTATGCAACATAGATGATGTATGCAAGGCAGGGGCAAAACTTTTAAAATTCGGCGGAAAGTTATGTATATGCAATCGCCCCGAAAGACTCTCTGACGTTATCTTTGCGATGAAAAACAATGGTATCGAACCTAAAACTATAAGGTTTGTAAGCAAAACCCCCTCGGACGCACCCTGGCTTTTTTTAATCGAGGGCAGAAAGGGCGGAAAGCCTTTTATGAATGTTATGAAAAACCTTTATATAAAAGATGAAAACGGAAATTTCTCAGAAGAGATGATGTCGATTTATGAGAGAGAAGCAAGGGAGGAAGAGTAATGTCGGGCAAACTTTATGTTGTGGGAACTCCGATAGGTAACCTTTCTGATATGACGCCACGTGCTGTAGAAATTCTTTCTTCGGTTGATTTCATTGCTGCCGAGGATACGAGAGTTACATTAAAACTTCTTAACTGTTTTGAAATAAAAAACTCACTTATGAGTTATCATAAATTCAGCGATGATTCTGTTGCAGAAAAAATATGTATGAGAATTTTAGCAGGTGAAGACTGTGCAATAGTTACCGACGCGGGAATGCCCTGTGTTTCGGATCCGGGCGAAGAACTCGTTAAAAAAGCATACGAAATGGGGATTGAAGTTTCTGTTATCCCCGGCGTTTCAGCCGCTATTTCAGCGCTCGCTATCAGCGGACTTGATACCGCACGTTTTGCCTTTGAGGGATTTTTGCCCGTTAACAAAAAGCAGAGAAAAGAAATTCTTTCAAAACTCTCATCAGACACTCACACACTTATTTTCTATGAAGCACCGCACAAACTTATAGACACCCTTTCGGATTTATATGAAAGTTTCGGCGAAAGAAAAATCTCTTTATGCAGAGAACTCACAAAACTTCACGAAGAAGTTATAAGAACAACTCTTTCAGAGGCGGTTTCTCTTTATGATGACGAAAAAAAGCCGAGGGGCGAATATGTTCTGATAATCGAGGGTGCTGATGAAAAAGATTTGAAGGAAGATTTTTCAATAGAAGATGCAATAGAAATCGCAAAGAAAAGCATAGCAGACGGAATGAAACCAACGGACGCCTGTAAACTTGCTGCGAAGAAAACAGGCTTTTCAAAAGGAGAAATTTATTCTATGATTTCTTCCGACAAGACATAATTTAATAAAAAAGGAATAAAACACCTCCCTTATGTTAAAACTACATTCGGAGGTGTTTTTCTATGAAAAAATACAATTCGTCAAAAATAAATTTATTCAAAGGCAAAGGTTTTATCATTTCGGTAACTGCTTGTGCGGCGGTTGTTGCGGCGGCAGGTTTCATAACCTATAACGAAACGGCAAAAAGTCTTGAAAATCAGTTGTCGATTGAAAGAGTAAGTGAAACAACGCAGAAAGTTCCCTCTTATGAAGAAATCAAAGAGGCAAACAAGGAAAAGAAGAATGTAGAAAAAGAAACAACCGCAAAAACGGAAGAACCAAAGGTAGCAACAGAAGTTAAAATCAGCGTTGCACCAAGCGTAAAGCAGAAATTTGTCTATCCCATTGCAGACGAAGTTATCGTTCCTTTCAGCGAGGGCGAACTCGTTAAGTCGAAAACTTTAAACTGCTGGAAAACTCACGATGGGGTTGACATAAAGGCAGAAAACGGAACACAGGTCGCGGCTGTAACTTCGGGCAGGGTTGTTTCTGTAAAAGATGACGCTTTATGGGGCGTTTCGATTATAATCGACCACGGAAACGGCATTGAGGGTCATTATTACGGACTTGCAAAGAATGTAAATGTAAAACCCGATCAGATGGTAGCGTCGGGTGAAATTATAGGTGTTGCAGGTAACACGGCGGAATGTGAAACCGCGGAAGAACCGCATATTCATTTCGGCGTTAAGAACAACGGCGAATGGATAAACCCTATCGACTATATCAGAGCGAATATGTAGGAAAAGGACACCCAAAGGGTGTCCTTTTTTTATATCTTTATGAGCTGTCCGTCTTATTAATTTCCGAATATAAGATCTAATATTCCTTTATGAAAAAAGCTCGGATCAAATCCATAGTTTGTGCTGATAAAAAGAACAAGAGCGAACATAACTATTGCTGAAAGTATCGCTATTACCGAGGTAACGATATTTATTTTTATAAGGTGTGTTTCTTTCTTTTTAAGTGAAAATACTATCGCTATTATCGCAACTATTATGCCTTCGATCGAAAGTCCCGTTAATCCGAGAACAAGGGCAAGAACAGAAACAAGCATTGATGGTATATGAAATTTTTTCTCTGTCATATTTATTCGCCCCTTTCCCAGAGAACGATGTTCTCGTCAGTATCTTCGTCATAGTAGTAAATTGTCTGAATTTTCGGTCTGTCGTTCTTATTGAAAAGAAGTTCCTTTTCTTCGCCGGATGAATAAATATTACTCATTTTTTCATGGAGCATTATTCTCATCTGATAAGAAACGGCAACGGCTTTTTCTTTATCGAAATCTTCATCGGTTGAAAGGCGGTTTCCGTTTTCATCATAAACATCGGGAAGAAGGAAGAAGGATTTTTTCGCCCCTTCTTTTCTTACAAACCATAAGTTTCCGTCGGTGTCTTCTTCGATGCAGATTTTGTCTTCCAAATTATATTCATAATATCCCATAGGCAGATCTGATGTGAACACAACCAAGAATCCCAAATTGCATACGCTTAAAAGAAAGACGCTTATCATTACAATAGTAACGACATTTTCAATAAGCATTCTTCTTTTTATACGCTTGATAACGGCTATATCGTCTTTGAAATCGGCGTTTACGGGTTTTTCCATTATCTCTAATTCTTTTCTGCATTTTTCACAACCTGAAATATGCTTTG
>JAGAJQ010000113.1 GCA_017828955.1 Oscillospiraceae bacterium | reverse complement strand
AGTTTCTTTTTAGTAAGACTTTACTCGAAATTCATCGACACAGCAGGTTTCGGGATAAAAGAACTTATCGAAACAACGGCGAATTTCATCATCCCTGTTGTAACTTTCTGTATGGCGGACGCTATTATAAGATACGGTCTTAAAAAGACATACAGCAAAAAGAAGATATTCACCTCGGCGGCTGTTATGATGCTTGTGGGTCTTACGGGACTTGCGCTTTTATCTCCGCTTTTCAATCTTCTTTCATTCCTTGACGGATACGGATTCTTACTCTATCTCTATATCTTCTGTTCGTGTTTCCGCTCGCTCTGTTCTAACTTTGTGAGGTCGCAGGGGTATGTAAAACTCTTTGCCGCCGACGGAATTTTCGCGACATTTATGCTCCTTGTTTTCAACATAATTTTTATTGCAATATGTAAACTCGGCGTAACGGGATTTTTAATCTCGGTCATTCTTTCAGACTTTGTATCGGGAATGACGCTCACCTTAATCGCAGGTTTATGGAAATACTTCTCTTTCAAGGAAATCGACAAAGAGATGATAAAGAAAATGCTGAAATACTCGTTACCGCTTGTTCCCACGGCGATAATGTGGCTTATAACGGGCTTTTCTGACAGACTTTTTCTGAAATATATGGATTATTCCTATCAGTTTACGGGCGACACCGCAACGGGTATCTACTCGGCTGCTTCTAAAATACCAAACCTTATCGCTATGGTTTCAACAATTTTCTTTCAGGCGTGGAATATGTCTGCAATTATGGAAAGTAAATCCGAAGACCTTGAAAACTTCTACACAAACGTTTATAAAGCGTATCAGTCGGTTTTATATATCGCGGCGGCCTGGCTTATAGCTTTGTCAATTCCCCTTTCGGCAATACTCCTCGATTATGAAACAGACCCACTTTACCGCTACTGTTACCGCTATACGCCCATTCTTGTCGTTGCGGTTTTGATGATGTGTTTCTCACAATTTTTATCAAGCGTCTATAATGTTACTAAAAAGACAAGAAACTCATTCTTCACAAGCGTTATCTCGGCGGTTGTGAATATTATCCTCAATATAATTTTAATAAAGAGAATGGGTATTCAGGGCGCGGGAATAGCAACACTTGTGAGCTATCTCACATGCTATATAATAAGACTTATCGACTGCCGAAAGCAGATCCCTTTCAGTACAGATATGATTAAAGAAGCACTCAATTTCGTTGTGATAATTTTAATGTGTATAGTTCTCATCTTCCTCCCTGTCGGCTGGATAGATTATTTAATCGCGGGAACATTATACGTCACTGTTGCGAACTTCGGTGCGGTTATAAAAACAGTAAAAAGATTTTTAGAAAGAAGAAACTCTGCTTAAAGGAGGTTTTTTAAAATGGAATTTACAAGCGAAAGAACAGTCATAACAAAGCTTTCGGATCTTGTTGTCGAAAGTGCGACAGCGCTTTATAACGCCGTTAAATATATCTATTCCATAGCGGAAGAAGATTTTTATAATGTCGGCATTAAGGACGCTTTAAAGGTAGTTCTCAATAATGTTACCGACCCCGATTGTCTTGAATGTTTAGGACTTCGCATAAATTCCGAAACCTGCCGTGAGATGAGTTCTGAAAGTTATAAGCAGGTGCTCCCTCTTATGATTTACAGCTTCGCGGTGAGACTTCCTGTTTTAAAGCAGTTCAAAGTCGGCGACAAGACAATATCCGATGAACAACTTCTTGCGGTTTACGACTCTGTTATGAGAAAAGGCGCTATGAATGTCGATAATGTTATAACAGAAACTTATGCCGATATAAAAACGCTTGTCAAGAAGAACAAGCCTATCCCCGCCTATTCGTCGGACTGGTATAAGACCTTTATCTATACCCATATTCCCGAACTTTCATCGATAACAAACAAGAATATGTTCCTTTTGGGATTTACGGATATTCTCTTTGCGATGTTCCATTCCTGTATGGAAGAAGAAATGAGAAATATCATCGCCGAAGAGTCGGCAGAAAAGATAAAATAAAAAGGAGGAGTTTTTATGGACAGCATTGTTTTCGTTACAAAATCGAACAACAATTTCTATAAACTTGAACTTGCAAGAACACTTCTCCATTTCGTTGAATACGACTTCACTTATTTCTGGGAACAATGCATCGACCTCGGAAAATCCTGCCGTAAACTCGGCGGATATTCCCCTAAGCAGTTCAGGGTTGTAAAAAATCTCATAACAAAATGTCACCCCTATTATGAAGCGCAGATAAATTCAGACTTTGAACATATAGTTCTCGACTGTCTTATCGAATATATCTGTCATAGTGAAAACATAGGGCTTGAAGAATTATGGGCAAGATGTATCTCGCCTAAAAACGCCTATGAAAAAGCGATTTTTGTGAGAATTTCAGAGTATAAGACAGGCAGGGCAATAAACCAGTGGGCTAACATTATGCGTATTCAGGAATATGCAAGGGCAAAGCTCGATTATATCTTTGAGGGCGATATTGTTCCCCGCAATATGTATGTTACAAGAAAGGGATATTTCGACCTCTCTTTCTCTGTTATGGCAAAAGAACTCGGTTTTCCCTCGTCGGAACTTCCTGCCGTTAAAAGATATAATTCATCTTTAATGCCTAATTCTGCATTTATGGTAAGTAAGGTTTCAAAGCTTATCCTTAAAAAGATAAACCCCATTATAGATGAAATAAAAGACCCCGTTTACAATCCGCCCGTAAGCCGTGACGCGATAAGAGACCAGATAAGCCTCGACGCGTTCACATTCCTTCGTGGAATGTCAAGACCCGACGGAATGGAACTTGAAGCGGCAGAAGAAACCTTCGCAAATTTAGACGGCGAATATTTCCTCCCCGATAGCTTTAAGGCTATTATCGACCTCGAATTCGACAAGATGCTCGAAAGCGGAATAATTCTGCAGAAATGTGCTAAATGCGGAAAATATTTCTTCTATGATATGAACTACAAGGGCAGACTCTGCAACAGAGTAAGTTCATCGGGAAAAACCTGCCGTGAAATGTATGACGAAAGCAAACCCATTGAAGAAATACCCATTACAAACGATATAGAAACACGTTGTCAGATTTTATATACCGCACTTTCAAACAAGGTCGGCGAAGAATTCAAGGAAAATGAATTCAAGGAATGGTCACAGTATCTCGAAAATATGAGAGAGAATGTTAAGACCGAAGCAGCGACAATAGAAGACCTTGAGGCTTTCCTTGAATACTCCGAAAGAATGTGTGCGGAAGTTAAATCAAGACCTGCCGTTAAGGTTATAAGATCCGATCCTATGCAGGCACCTCCCCCTCCCGTTAAAAAGAGAGAACCCGAAAAAGCAGAACCTCAGAAATACCGTTTTCCTACTTTAGAAGAACTTGAAAGAAAAGAGGACAGAAGAAGATAATGGAAGAAAATTTCACACCTTATGATTACAGTGGCAAAAAGGAAGAAAATCCACAGATGCCACCCGAGGAAAAGTATAACCCATACAGTTATACATACGGCGGGGAAAGGGCAGAACCCGTAAAGCAGGTTCCTCCGACACCCGTAACTCCTCCACCTGTGGCACCCGTTACACCTCCGCCCGCTATACCTCAGCCTCAGCCGATACCCGTTCAGTATGGGCTTGGGTATAACGCAGGAAACCCCGCACCCGCCCCCGTTATGACGGAAATCCAGCCGAACGGAATTCCCGTTACACCACGAAAAGAAGAAAAGAAGTTCATCAAGAGAACCTATAACATAACGGGCTGGATGCTTATTATAAACAGCCTTCTTCCCTTTGTTCTTGTTACGATGTTCAGCGTTGTCTATCTTCTGATAACAGCAGTTTCGGGCTGGGTTCCCTATGGTGTCGAAAAATCGATAGAGATGTCGATAGTTATTTTAATCTATATAATTTCAGACCTTTTCATCGTCCTTTTGGGAAATAAACTCACAGGGATAAAGTTACGCCCTCTTTTCAACACAAAAGGCTTTTCGTCGTCGTTTCTTTTAATGGGCGTTGTTATCGCAATAGGAATGAACTTACTCGCGATAATAGTTGCTTCTCTTACAGAAACCGCTTTCGAAGAACTTTTCGGGCTTATGCTTACATCTCCCGATGATACCCCGTCATCGATGATCTATATGATTGTCGATTGCGTTTATGCGGTAATAATTGCACCCATCATAGAAGAAATAGTTTTCAGAGGCTTTGTTCTCAAAAACTTCTCGAGATATAATGTATATACAGGTATAGTTTTATCGGGACTTTTCTTCGGTCTTATGCACGGAAATTTTTATCAGTTCATATTCACAGTTCCTTTCGGAATGGCACTCGCTTATATGACTGTAAAATCAAACTCAATCCTCCCTGCGATATTCGCACACTTCCTCGCTAACGCGGGCGTTACTGCGATAAATCTTGTGGGACTTTATAACGAGGATCTTTCTGACGGAATTTTCGTTGTATGGCTTGCTTTCTTCATCTGCGTCGGACTTTTAATGCTCTTTATCGGCCTTGCGACAAAGAGTATCAGACTTCCCAAAAACACAAAGGCAGAAAAGAAGAGAGGTTTCCCTCTCGCATTCACATCACACGCCGTTATCATCTACATTGTTTTACAAATAATTCTCTGTATCTCAAGTATTGAAAAAATGTAAGGAGATGAAGAAATGTCGAAAGATACAAAAAAGACCCTCGCCTTTCTCTTCTTTCTCTTGGCGGGGATATTGATAGGCTCTGCGGTTGCTTACTTCACAAAGGATATATTCTTCCTTTCTTGGTTATCTTACGGAATAAATTTCGGAATACCCAGTTCTACTCTTGACCTTTATGTTTTCCGCCTTACAGCAGGCGTCGAACTTGATGTCAACATAGCGCACGTTATATTCATAATACTGTCTATTGTGGCATATACGAAAATCAGTCCGAAGTTATAAAATATAAAACGAGAAATCCGCGGTTTATTTCGTCGTTAAACTCGCTCGAAATACCCTCGTATTCCTTCGCTCGTTTGCCTAGAACTAACCCCCGTCTTTTCGTTTTATCCGCGTGGTTGCGGAGAACATATCGTCATGAACTTTGTTTTGAAAAATAAAAAAATGGCTCGGTAACGCACAAACCAATGAGCGTATAAATAAAGTCAGTGCGTGCGAAAAGAGTAAACTATCAGCCTTAATATCGGCAACGGACTATTTGCTGTTGCGAATGGAATAATCCGAACGCCT
>JAGAJQ010000112.1 GCA_017828955.1 Oscillospiraceae bacterium | reverse complement strand
TTCTTTAGCGGAAAAAACTTCTTTGATGTCTGTGTGTTTCATAACAAAAATCCTCCCTAAAAATAAAAATACCCCCACCCAACATAATAGGGCGAGAGTCCGCGGTGCCACCTATCTTTGCCGTAAATTATTATTACGGCTTCTCTTTCGTCTCGTTATAAAGACTTTCCGCTTTAACGGGCGAAACCCGACTCCCCTACTTGCAGAAAATAAAATCCGCTTTCAGTTTGCTGCTCCGAAGTGTTATTCACAAAGGCTCTGCTATGCGGTTCACACTATCCCGCACTCACTTTGAGTGAATCCCTATGCTACTTCTCTTCATCACTGCATTTAAAATATCAACTTGATAATACCACAAATTATTTTTCTTGTCAACAGGATTTGAAAATTTTTGTTGTGATAATAAATGAATTTTTGAGTCAAAATTTAGTCATAACATAGATTTTTTGAAAAATTTCTTTTTCTGTTGCATATCAGTGTGCAACTTTCGGGCGGAAAATCCCTTTTAATAGAGGCGGTTTTTCGCAGTTTTTTAACAAAAAGTTGAAAACTCCGCCTTTATATATATATTTATTAAATATACTATTTATAAATAACAAATTATCCTTGAAATTCAAAGAGAAATGTAGTATAATTATCTTAAGTTTTGATTTTAAGGAAATGACGGGAGGAATTTTCAAAATGACATCGTTCAATGAAGTATTTGAAAGCGTCAAACAATACATCTTACAGGCCGAACTTATAACCTCCGTAGGCTATAATTCATGGATAAAAGGGCTGACTGCGGTTGAGCTTGAAAACGGCAACACAGCAGTTCTCGGCATAAACCACGAATTCGCAAGGGATATAGTTGAAAGAAACTATACAGACATTCTGGAAAAAGGCTTTTCGGATGTTATGGGATTTCCCATTTCTGTTAAAATAGTCGTTCAGGAAGATACGCTCGGCGAAATGTATGCCGCAGAAAACAGAACGAACGAAATGAAGAACATCTTCGAGGGCGCAAAATATGAATACACCTTCGACACCTTCATCGTAGGAAGATCAAACGAATTTGCATATGCTGCGTGTACTGCCGTTGCAGGCGTTCAGCAGACGCCGAAGAATTCATCCGAACATTCAATATATAACCCTCTTTTCATCTATGGCCCGTCGGGTCTCGGAAAAACCCATCTTTTAACCGCCATAGCGCATGAATTCAACAAGAATTTCCCGGGGTCGAATATCATCTATGTTACGGGTGAAGCATTCACAAACGAGCTTATCGATTCCATTCATCAGAAGAAGGACACTTCACAGTTCCATCAGAAATACCGTTCTGCAGATATCCTTCTTGTCGACGATGTTCAGTTCATAGCAGGTAAGGAATCCACTCAGGAAGAATTTTTCCATACCTTTAATGACCTCTACAAGATGGGAAAACAGATAGTCTTAACATCTGACCGTCCGCCCCGTGATATCAAAACCCTTGAGGACAGAATCAGGACAAGATGTGAATGGGGTCTTATTGCAGATATTTCCGTTCCCGATTTTGAAACAAGAATGGCAATCATAAGAAGAAAGGCAGAACTTTTACAACTTCATATCCCCGATGAAGTTGCCGAATACATAGCGAATAAACTCAAAACAAACATCCGTCAGTTAGAGGGCGCCGTTAAAAAATTAAAGGCTTCTAAGCATCTTCTCGGCACAAACATTACTCTCTCGATGGCACAGAGTGTTATAAAGGATATTTTAACCGACTCACAGCCTATTCCCGTTACTGTCGAAAACATCATAACTGAGGTTGCAAACATCTATAATGTAACGTCAGACGATATCCGTTCAAATAAAAGACAGCAACAGATTTCGGTTGCGAGAAAGGTTGCTATCTATTGTATAAGAGAAATAACAGGTCTTTCTCAGGAAGCAATAGGAAAGGAACTCGGCGGAAGAGACCACTCAACAATCGTCTACTCACTTAATTCTATTGACTCTGCGCTTAAAAAAGACCAGCATCTTAAAGAAAG
>JAGAJQ010000111.1 GCA_017828955.1 Oscillospiraceae bacterium | reverse complement strand
TTTGATTATCTCATTGCAGATTTGTATTTGCCCTGGAATAATATTCCTGATGGATATATAACAAGAATTATACCTGCAGGAACATGGGCGGTATTTCCTTACAAAGGAAAATGTCCTAAAGCGCTTCAGGATGTAAATACACAGATATGGACCGAATGGTTACCGAATTGTAAAGAATATAAACTTGCGGGTAATTATAACCTTGAAGTATATTTAGACCCTAAATACGGTGAAATATGGGTTCCTATACAGAAAATTTAACAAAAAAGAGCGTTGTTTTTTCAAAGAATAACGCTCTTTTATTTTTTATTATTTCAATAAGTTACGATTTGGATACAAAACTATAATTTCTGTTGACAAAAAATGTAGTATGTTGTAGAATAGGTAAAGTATATTTATGCTATGATGTGATATTATAATAGTATTATGGTATGGTATACAAAAACACATTGATAATCAAGGAGAATAAAATGAAAAAGATATTAACACTTATGATCGTTGCTGCTATGGCTATGAGTATCACTGCTTGTTCAAAGAAGCCTGATACAGCACCCGAAACAACAACTACACCCGAAGTTACTACTGTTCCCGAAGAGACAACAACAGTTGAAACAGAAAGTTCAGATGTTGTTACTGAAGAAGTAACAGATGCTCCCGCGGATACTGCCGCACCCGATGCATCAGCAGACACACTCGGAAACACACTTTACAAGGACTTTTTAAGCAAGGTTGAGGCCAACCCTGACATGAGCGTTGAAGAGCTTGCCAATCAGATTATTGCTAACCCTGTAATCCAGTTCGGTCCCGCTGTTATGCCTGTTGAAGCAGGATATCTTCCCGGATTCACAGAAGAAATCAGCGGATTCAAGTCAGGTGCTATGTTTGCTCCTATGATAGGATCTATCCCCTTTGTTGGATATGTTTTCGAGCTTGAAAGCGAAGATGACGTTGAAGCTTTTCTCGCAACTCTTGACAGCACTTCTGATCCAAGATGGAATGTATGCGTTGAAGCTGACGAAACAGTAATGGGCAACTCAGGAACAAAGGTATTCTTTGTAATGTGCCCTACTTCTATTGAAGGCTAATCAAAACAAAATAAAATAAAGGCTGACCGAAAACTGTCAGCCTTATTTTTTAAAGGAATGATTTATAATGCTGTTTTCAAGCATAACATTTTTATTTTATTTTCTTCCGATAGTTTTAATACTTTATTTTTTAGTTCCCAAAAAGCTAAAAAATGCAGTTTTGCTTATTGCAAGTTTATTTTTCTATGCATGGGGTGAACCAAAATATATCGTTCTTATATCTATCGAGATAGTTTGTGGATATATTGCGGGACTTTTGGTTGAAAAATTCAGAGAAAAGAAAGTTTCTAAGTTAATTCTGTTTATATCATCAATGATATTTATAGGATGTCTTGTTTATTTTAAATATGCAGACTTCTTTATAAGTAATTTCAATGCGATAACAGGTCTTTCTATGGGACTTTTAAAACTCGCTTTGCCTGTAGGAATAAGTTTCTACACTTTTCAGATACTCAGTTATGTTATCGACGTTTACAGAGGCGACGCCAAGGCACAAAAAAATCCGATAAATCTTGCACTTTATGTTTCACTTTTTCCTCAGCTTATTGCAGGGCCTATAGTAAGATACTCGGATATTGCCGAACAGCTTAGCAACAGAACCCATACTTTAGAAAAAACATATCAAGGAATAAGAGTTTTTGTTATAGGTCTTGGCAAAAAGGTTCTTATAGCAAACTCTTTGGGTGAACTCTGTAACGCTTACAACGGAAGAATAGAAAGTTCTGTTCTTTTCTGCTGGATGTTTGCAATAGCTTATGGTCTTCAGATATACTTTGACTTTTCTGGATATTCAGATATGGCGATAGGTCTTGGAAAAATATTCGGGTTTGAATTCTGCAAGAACTTTGACTATCCGTATATTTCAGGAAGTATCACTGAATTCTGGAGAAGATGGCATATGTCTTTAGGAACGTGGTTCAGAGATTATGTTTATATTCCCTTAGGCGGAAACAGATGTTCGAAACCCAGATGGTTCTTTAATATATTTGTAGTATGGTTACTCACGGGTTTCTGGCACGGTGCCGCCTGGAACTTTATAATATGGGGACTTTTCTTCGGAGTATTCCTTGTTATAGAAAAACTTTTACTCCTCAAAAAGCTCGAAAAGATGAAGGTTTTAAACCATATCTATGTTATAATTCTTGTTGCTATAAGTTTTGTTATCTTTGCAAATGATAACTTCAAAGACGCTCTCACCTGTCTTTCAGGAATGTTCTTTATGGGCGGTCTCCCATTTGTTTCACACGAACAACTTTATTATCTTTTGAGTTTTGCGGTTATTCTTGTTGTTGCTGTTATAGGGGCTACTCCACTTCCTAAAAAGATTGTTTCAAAGATTGAAAATAAAAAGGTAGGAAATCTTATAATAAGCATTGCTGAACCTGTTTTTCTTGTTATTGTTACGATTGTTTCAACAGCATATCTTGTTGACGGTTCATTCAATCCATTCTTATATTTCAGATTTTAAGGAGGTGTCGCTATGAAAGAAAAAACAAGAAGTATTATAGTTGTATCTGTTATGGCGATACTTTTCTTTGTAGTTTCAGCCGTATGTATATTTAAAAAAGCAGATGATTATTCAGACAGCGAAAGACGAGTTCTCGCGAAAATGCCTGAGATTTCGTTTCAATCAATATTGAACGGAAAATTTATGTCTGACTTTGAAAGTTACGCGATGGACCAGGTCCCTATGCGCGATAACATAAGAGGAATAAAATCATTTAACGAATTATTTATCTTCAATAAACGCGATAACAACAAACTCTATCTTTCAGACGGATTTATTTCAAAGACTGAATATCCGCTAAATAATGATATGCTTGATAAAGCAACAGAAAAATTCAAGTTCCTTTATGAACAAAATCTCAAAGATAAAGATGTTGATATCTATCTTACGATAGTTCCCGATAAGAACTGTTATATTTCTGAAGAAGAATTAAGGCTTTCGGTTGACTACAATGAAATCAAGGAAAAGATGATAAAAGACAATGAATATATGTCTTATATTGATATTTCAGATTTAATTGATATTGATGATTTTTACAAGACGGACACTCATTGGAAGCAGGAAAATATAGTTGACATAGCAGAAAAGATATGTTCTGAAATGGGAACAGAACTTCATTCTGAATATGAAGTAGCAGAACTCCCCGATGATTTTTATGGAGTTTATTATGGTCAGTTAGCTTTGTCCGTAACACCTGACAGAATAAAATATCTCACAAACGAAGAGATAGAAAACTGCGTTGTAACAAGTTATGCAACGGGAATGCCGAAAGAAACAACTGTTTATAACTTTGATAAAGCAAAGAGCAAAGACCCTTATGAATTCTTCCTTTCAGGCGCTGACCCACTTGTAATAATAGAAAATCCTAACGCTAGGAATGATAAAGAACTCGTTATTTTCAGAGATTCTTTCACAAGTAGTCTTGCTCCCCTTATGATAAACGGATATTCGAAAATCACGCTTGTTGACATAAGATATGTTCAGAGTGGGATGGTAGGAAATCTTGTTGAATTCAAAGATAATCAGGATATTCTCTTTATTTACAGCACGACAATACTCAATAACAGCACAGCGTTTAGGTAAAATAAGATCCGTTTCTGATAATTCAGAGACGGATTTTTTTAACCAAAATCTCCCGTTCATTCCAATTTTTAACCCGTTCATTCCCTTTTTATTGTTTTTTTCTTAATATTAATGTATAATTTAGTTGGGAAAATATTGTTTTAAGGGGGACTTAAATATGGAATACTACACACCCGAAGCAATCGAAAAATATAAGGAAAAAGAGCCTGTTATAAAAAAAGTAAATAAGAAAAAGAGAATAATAATCAAAACTATATTGATTATACTATGCATTTTTATATTTATGCAAACACCGCTTTACGACCTTACTGTTGTAAGTTTACGCTGGGGCAGACCAATGATATACAAAGACCATATTCAGATGGGAGCTATATGGGACCCGAGACCAAAAGAATATACTGCATTTTCAGCATTTCCGTTAGGTGGAGATCCTGAAGAAGATGACTTTTGTATCAGACGCAAAAATAAATTGTTTGTTTTGCCAAACGATATAAAAGATGGGTATATTTTTGTTTATAAACAAGATGAGATTAAGAAAGAAGCCTTGAAAATAGCAAATGAAGCTGGTTTTAATGATGTGGAAGTGGGAGTATATGTGTCAGAAGGGTTGGTAACATCATTCAAATACAAAAAGGATATCTCGGTTATAGATTTTTTGAAAAAACAGAAAGGCAATATTCACATTGGATATAGCACATCTTTTTCAGATAATTTATCTGAAAAAGATGCTCAAGAAAAATATAAACAAATGCTAAAAATATTTGATGATAGAGGAATAGATTTGTATTACATCGGAATGTTTGTCTATCACGATATAGCTGCATATGAATTGACAAAAGAAGGGACGACACCTACAGGAAAAAAATACACATATATGTATAGAATGGGTGGTCATAATA
>JAGAJQ010000110.1 GCA_017828955.1 Oscillospiraceae bacterium | reverse complement strand
CTTCATGTTTAGCAAATTCATTATTTATCGCTGTATACGTTCCCTGAACATCAGGCAAAGCCTTTTCTATATGAATACACATAGTATCAGAATTTATCTTCTCACCGATACAGAAAGCGACAACATTACCGTCTATTCTTATAACTCCACCCTTTAAGCCAAGATAATCAAAGTTATCAAAAAATGTGTGAATAGCAAGTTGTTCCAAAACGCTCGAACGATTTGTATAACCCATTTTATCGTTATAAAGATTAACGCTGAGTTCTATGCATTCATCCATATTTTTATCCGAAATTTCTTCATAACTCCAGTTATTTTCGTTGAATCTTGCGAGGTGATTTCTTTTTGAATGATATTTTTTTCCACTTAAATTTATAAGGTCATCCGCATTATAGATGTAATCATATCCGCCTTCATCGCTTTCGATCTCAAAACAATCGTCATATAATTCTCTAAACATATCTATGTTTTCTCTGCTTACAGATTGAATAACAAGGGGCTTGTCCATTGATGATGAGAATTCATAAAACTTATGAAAAAGCTTTTTATAATCCCCTTTTCCTGCAGGAAAAAAGAAAGTAGGAGTTTCTTCGAGAAAAGATGCACAGATATAAAAATCTTCAAATCTGCTTATTTTAGCATTTCCAAGTCTTCTCCAGGCAATATTGTTTGCGAAACTGTATTCACACCCTCTGAAATCAGACATTTCAAGAGATTTATCTATCCATTCTTTGTCAGAAAGCTGAATGTTTCTGAATTCGAGCATCTAAATTACCCCATCTATAATCTTCATTATTTTCTTTGAAATTTCTTCTGTCGGCAAAGGATTTTCTCCGTCGTTGCAAGTTACAACAGACCAACCTAATTTTTCTGCAGCAAATAACGCAGATTTTCTGCATCTGTGAAGATATTCAATATTTGATTCATGAATATCCTTCTTATTTTCATCGCCGTTATATCTATGTGATAAAAGTTTCTGAGAAATTTCAATCGGCATATCTAGGAAAATAATCTTGTCCGCCTTTGGAATATCCATTTTTACGTGTTCATAATCTATAAGCCATTCTAAGTATTTTTCCCATTCTCCTTCAGGAAGCTTGACCATCTGATGAATGGCATTAGAACTTACATATCTGCTTGCGAGTATGAGTTTATCATCAAGATAATCTTTTTCCCAATAAAGTTTATAACTTGCGTATCTGTCAACAGCATAGAAACTTGAGGATGCATAAGCGTTTACATCTTCAGCATTCTTTGAAAATTCACCACCAAGATACATTTTAACAAGAGTTGAAGAAGGCTTGTCATATTCAGGAAAACTTATTGCTTTAACAGTTATTCCGCGGTCGGAGAGTATTTTCTGTATCAATTCAAACTGAGTTGTCTTCCCACTTCCGTCAAGACCATCAATTACTATCAGTTTTCCCATTTTTAAGCTCCTTATAAAATTCTTTCATTTCTTTCATTTTCATGCATGACATTTTTCCTTCAGAACAAGCACCCGTAGCACACGAAGGACCTGCGTTCTTGAATAATGTAGGTGCAACTTCACTGCAAAGTCTTAACATTTCATCAGCAACAGCCTTTATTTCCCATTGTGCTCTGGTACAGCAACGCAGACGGAAGAAATTATGTAAAGATCTTGCATTCATAGTTACAACCATTTTAGTTTCTGCCGCATTAGGAAGAACGAATCTTGCATCTTCAATAGCTTTTTTCTCAGCCTTTGTCTTTGCAGATTTTTCATCCATACCATCATTTGTATATTCAGCAAAATACTTTTTCTCGAGAATATCCGCTATGTTATTATATGCAGTAATAGAGTCATTCATCGATTTCAAGAATACTTCTTTAGCATCAGGATTATTCTCTATTTCAGGAGGAGTAACAAATGTAAAGTTCTTATTCTTTACATATCTCTGGCTTTGAACAGAGAATGATGCAATACGATGTCTTGTTATCTGAGCAAGTAATGCTCTTGAAACACCTTCGATACCAAAGGTGAAACTTGCGTGTTCTATAGGACTTTCGTGGCCGATATTTGAAAGCATTTCAACAAAAGATGTTGTTTTTTCGGGAGTAAGATTATCAAGTAAATTATCAATATCACTCGCAGAATAGCATAATTTTGCCGCAGCAGCAATAACCTTTTCAGGTTCGGGAGAATGTGCTATAAGAGTTACTTTCATTTTTATCAACCTGCCTTATAAAAATATATTTATACACTTTAAAATTATATCATTTATAAGGCAATAAGTCAATAAATATCAGTATAAAATTCAGGAACTTCCCCTATTATCATAGTGTCATAAATAATATAAGTTTCGCTTACATCAACCTTTACCGATTCAAACGGAAGTAAAACAGTCACTTCTGCATTTATCGTTATCTTTATTTCGTGTAATGTCTGATTTATTCCTGCAGAAACAAAATCACTCTTTACATCTGCTATTGCATTACCACTGTATTTAAGGTCAAAATCAATTTCTTTTCCCTTTCCCGAAAGAAAAATAAGTCCGCTAAAATTTCCTATAGGAATTTTTATTTTTGCATTTTCGAGATTTTTTCCAAGATTTTCATTAAGATTTCTGCTTATCTCAGATTGAATATCATTGAGTATATATGTATTTTCACCTATTGATGTTATTTCTCCCGAATCGGAATATTTTATAACTGTTGCAGATGAAATAGGATACTGTGAGTTTTCCATAGAATATTCAATAGCTTCTGAAATAGCAACAGCAGTAGTCTTTTTCGCCTCTGATGTTGCTATTTCCCTGACCATATTATTCGCGGCAGAATTAAGGGATAATATAACAGAAATAAAAACTATTCCAAGATATACGCAATATGTAATTACACTTCCCTTTTTCGAAAAATTATTTTTCATAATATCACCTTTTAAATTATATGATAGTTTATCTTTAAAAGTGATATAAAAAAGACCTGAAATAACTTTCAGGTCTTTTTAGGGTAAATTTATATCTAATTATTCTCTATAACAAGACTAAAACCAGAGGATTTTTTAAGTACCAAGCGTCTTTTGTCTTCTATTTCTATAAATAAAACATCTTCGCTTTTTCTGATTCCTGCTACATTGTCAAATTCTCCCGAAAAAATTATATTATCGCTATAATTTATAGAAATATCCACTTTTCGTGCGTAAGTGTCTATTGTTAATATTACAGAAAAGAGATTTTCTCCCTTTGCGGAATACATAAATACAGCTTCATTTTTTTCGCTGATAAAAATCGGTTCATTTTCAAAAAATTCCAACATATCCAAATCATCAAATTTGATAAACATTTAATTATCTATCCTTTCGATTATTTCTTATATCGAACCAAATCATAGGGATAATACGACACATCTTTCAAATTGGCATCGTCAATCTTTATTATTTTTGCAATAGCCCCTGCCTCAAAACTCCAATATCCGCAATATGTATTTTGTTTTGATTTATGAGTGTTATACCACGCACATTGTTTGTGAAGACCATACCATTTTTCTTCCAGATACTCTTTCAACAAACTAAAATCAGATGATTCCTTATTTTCCAGAATATCTTTTAAACAATCATATATTCCCGGAAATTCAAATTCTGTTCCGTTTTTTGTCCAGGAAGAATCTATTTCCTTAACCAATATATTCACAAGATAATCATCAAAGTTTTCATTCATAAGTCTTTCTTCCAATTCAATCAGTTTACATTTGTCAATACCAAATAAAACTGCTAATGAAAGTATTTTTATCAATTCAATATAACCATACTCTCTATCCCACATTTTACTGTAATAATACAGTAATTTTTCATACCATTCTTTTATGATTCCCGGATCCTCGCCATAAGAATATAAAAGATTCATCATCTTTTGATATGAACAAATCAGAATATTATATCCATTGCGAACGCCTCTGTCTGATTCTCCTTTTTCAATCATCACCTTTTTTACAGTACCTTCAAACATTATAATATCGTTCTTTTCTCTTTCAATTAACACCTTGAAATAATCAGCATTCTTCAATTTATCTCTCATATTATCCTCCTATTACAAAACTATATCAACAATTTCTGAAGGCTTTTCTATAATATAATCTGCGCCGGCTTCTTTCAGTTCTTCAAAAGTTCTGTATCCCCATAAACAGCCTATCGTTTCTATTCCTGCTGCCTTTCCTGTATTTATATCAACATTTGTATCCCCTATAAAAACAGCATCATCAGCCGAAATACCGAATTTTTCAAGAATCATAAAAGCAATATCAGGCGACGGTTTTGTAGGAATTTCAGGAAGACTGCCCTGTGCGTAATCGAATAAATCTCCGAAAAGTCTTGAAACAAGAACTTTTGTAAATTCATCGGGTTTATTTGATGCAACAGCAAGCAAAACTCCCATCTCGTGAAGTTTCTTTACGGTTTCTTCAATTCCGTCATAAAGTTTTGATTTATCTTCGCTGTGTTCACCATAATAAGTTCTGAAATCCGAAAGAACAGCATTGAAAACAGCTTCATTCTTTTTGAATTCTTCGGGTAATGCTCTTTCTATAAGCTTGAAAACACCATTTCCTACAAAATATTTGTATTTATCAAGTTCCTGAATTGGTAAACCATTCTTACGAAGAGCATAATTTGTAGCATCGGCAAGGTCCTCGAGAGAGTATAAAAGAGTTCCGTCAAGATCAAAAATTGCAAGTTTTTTCATAGTATAAAAGTTCCTTAACCCTGGTATTTAGTAACGAGAAGTTCAGAATATTTTGCTCTGAATTCAGCAAATGTTCCGTTATCAAGAGCATCTCTTATCTTTTCCATAAGAGTATTATAGAAATAAAGATTATGCATAACAGCAAGTCTTCCGCCAAGCTGTTCATTTGCTTTGAAAAGATGTCTTATATATGCTCTTGAGAAGTTTCTGCAAGCAGGACAATCACAGTCAACATCAAGCGGTCTTTCGTCATAGGCAAATTTATTGTTTGTTATGTGCATAACTCCGCTCCATGTGAAAATAGTTCCGTGTCTTGCATCACGGCTTGGCATTACACAGTCAAACATATCAACACCTCTTGCAACAGCCTCAATTATGTTTGAAGGAGTGCCAACCCCCATAAGATAACGGGGTTTGTTTTTAGGCATAATAGGTTCAACAGCATCGATAATACGATACATATCTTCTGTAGCTTCGCCGACAGCAAGTCCGCCGATAGCATATCCGTCAAGATCAAGCTTTATGATTTCTTCCATATGCTTTATTCTGAGGTCTTCAAATGTGCAACCCTGATTTATTCCGAAAAGCATCTGTTTTTTGTTGATTGTATCGTGTAAAGCATTAAGCCTTTCCATCTCATCTTTGCATCTATAAAGCCATCTTGTTGTTCTTTCACATGATTTCTGACTATACTGATGCGTAGCAGGATTTTCAACACACTCATCGAATGCCATAGCAATGGTAGAACCTAAATTTGATTGAATCTGCATACTTTCTTCGGGGCCCATAAATATTTTTTTACCATCAACATGAGAATTGAAATATACTCCTTCTTCTTTTATGCGTCGGAGTTTCGAAAGTGAGAATACCTGAAATCCGCCACTGTCAGTGAGGATAGGTTTGTCCCAATGCATAAATTTATGAAGACCACCCATTTCTTTTATGAGTTTGTCAGATGGTCTTACATGAAGATGATAGGTATTACAGAGTTCAACCTGACATTTAAGGTCGACGAGATCAAGAGAAGAAATTCCTCCTTTTATCGCAGCAGATGTACCTACATTCATAAAGCAAGGCGTTTGAAATGTTCCGTGGATTGTTTCAACTGTTCCTCGTCTTGCTCTGTTTTCCTGTTTGAGTAAAGTAAACATAATTTCTCCTTAGTCTATATTATAAAGTTTTTCTGTTTCGTTGTTTCTGAATTCGTGTTTTTCGTAATAGCCGATAAGTTCATTATTTTCATTTCGTAAAGCAATCATATAAACATCTTTGTTCTGTTCATCGTTACGATATGTAAACACCTTATTGTTGTTTTCAGACGATTTGAACCAATCTACAACCTTCTTGATTTTTTCAACCGATTCGCCGTTATGACAATCAAATATTGATTTTCCTGTAATATCTCTTCCGCCATACTTTTTAATCGATGATGGATTCATATAAACGATATCATGATTTATATCACAGATTACAATAGGTGCATCATCGGAATCTATAACACTTTTTAAAAATTCTGAAATTTGCATATTTCCTCCTAAAGAATAGCCATACTGTCACCAAAACTGAAAAATCTGTATTTTTCACGGACAGCGGTCTTATATACATTCATTGTATTTTTATATCCTAAAAAGGCCGAAACCAACAT
>JAGAJQ010000002.1 GCA_017828955.1 Oscillospiraceae bacterium | reverse complement strand
CTTGCAGACCTTATGATGGCGGCTTCGAATGAAGTAGAAGATGCTATATGTCGTCTTGCACAGATGGCACGTGCAGCTGGAATGCATCTTGTTATTGCGACACAAAGACCGACAGTTGATGTTGTTACAGGACTTATTAAGGCGAATATTCCGAGCCGAATTGCACTTATGGTTTCATCACAGGTTGATTCTCGCGCTATTATCGATGCAGGTGGAGCGGAAAAACTTCTCGGATATGGCGATATGCTTTATAACCCTCAGGAATTTTCGAAGCCCAAGAGAGTTCAAGGATGTTATGTAAAGGATAACGAAATTGAAAAGGTAGTTGAATTTATCAAAAATGAAGCTAAGGCACAGTATGATGATAATATAATGGAAGAAATAGAAAATAATATGCCAGCTATAAAAGGAGAAAAGTCAGAAGAATCTTCACCTGTTTCAACATCTTCAGGTGACGATGAAATTATTAACAGAGCCATAGAGGTTGTAATAGATGCAGGACAGGCATCAACATCTCTTCTTCAAAGAAAACTTAAGCTTGGATATGCCCGTGCTGCGAGAATAATTGATGAACTTGAAGGAATGGGCATAATAAGCGGATTTGAAGGTTCAAAACCCAGAAATGTTCTTATCTCAAGAGAACAGTGGTATGAGAAGAAACTCAGGTCAGATGTTTCATCTTCGGATTCTGAATAATCATTTGAAAGGAAATAAAAATGGCAAGGAAACGCAGAAAAAACAAAGTTAAATCTTATTTTAAAGTTATAGCCATAATTTCTTGCTTCCTGCTTTTAATTGTTTTCAGGTTATTTGATTATTTTGAAATAGTTACATATCGTTCTATATCTCAGGCTGTCGGCCTTTATGACGAACCGATATCTTATAATCCTGATGCGACAGCTGTTCACTTTATTGATGTCGGACAAGGTCAGTGCGTTCTTATTTGTTCTGGTGGATACAATATGCTTATTGATGGCGGTGAAAAAGAATATTCTTCCAAGATTATAAGTTACATTGAAAATCTTGATATAGAAAAACTTGATTATGTTATAGCAACACATCCGCATTCTGACCACATCGGTGGACTTTCGGACATTATAGAATATTTTGAGGTTGAAAAGATCATCGCGCCAATGATTCCTGATAATCTTGTTCCTACAAGTAATAGCTACTATAATTTTCTAAATGCTGTAAAGCAAAATGGTAACGGAATGACTAAAGCAGTTGTTGGAGAAGTCTATAATCTTGGCGATTCTCAATTTGAAATAATAGCACCATTATCAGACGAAAGCGATGATTTGAACAATTATTCTGTTGTTTGCATTTTCAGATATGGTGAGAATACCGCACTTTTTGGTGGAGACGCATCTAAATCTGAGGAGGATGACATTCTTGAAAGCGGTATCAATATAGATATTGATTTATTGAATGTTTTTCATCACGGTAGTTCTTCGTCGTCGAGTAAAGAATTTTTATACAAAGCTTCACCTGAATATTGCGTTATAATGTGTGGAGCGGATAATTCATATGGTCATCCTAATAAAAGCACTATAGAACGCCTTGAAATGTATACGGATAATATTTATCGAACAGATTTGCAAGGAACGATAATATGTGAAATGGATGGAAATGGTAATTATAGATTCTTTTCAGAAAAGGAATAGTGAAAATGATCGTTGAAAGAATTGAAGAAAATATTGTTGTAATAGAAAATGATGATGGAGATCATTTTGAGGTTTTGAAAAATAAATTTCCCGAAAATATAAAAGAAGGAGATTTTGTTTTAAAATCTGAAGATAATTATATTATCAATGTGGATAAGACAACGGAACTGCGTAAAAAAAATACAGAATTACAGAATTCTCTCTGGAATTGAAATTTGGGAGGAAAAAACAGAATGCAGGTTGATTTATTTGTTCAAATAAAGGATAATATGTCTGGGTTTTCAAAAGGACACAAAAAGATCGCTGAATTTATCCTTGAACATTATGAAAAAGCAGCTTATGTAACAGCGGCTAAACTTGGAACAACTGTAGGTGTAAGTGAATCAACGGTAGTAAGATTTGCAACAGAACTCGGTTTTTCGGGATATCCTGAATTTCAATCCGCTTTGCAGGATATAATCAGAAATAAACTTACATCTATTCAAAGAATCGAAGCTACTACGGATAGGATAAGTTCTGATGATGTTTTCGAAAAGATCCTTAATTCTGACATCGAAAAAATAAGAAAAACTCTTGAAGAAAGCAATAAAGAAGATTTTTATAACGCGGTCGATACTATTATTTCAGCCAAACGTATTTACATAGTCGGAACGAGAAGTGCATCTGCTTTAGCGAGATTTCTTGCATATTATTTTAATCTTATGTTTGAAAATGCAAGGTTTATCAATACAGCAAGCACGAGCGAAATGTTTGAACAGATTATGCGTATCGAAAAAGGCGATGTTATGATTGGCATAAGCTTTCCGAGATATTCCAAACAAACTGCTAAAGCACTTAGTTTTGCCGCAGGTAACGGTGCGAAAGTTGTTGCAATTACGGATAGTCAGAATTCGCCTATCGCCGAATATTCAACACATACACTTATTGCAAAGAGTGATATGGCATCTTTTGTTGATTCTCTTGTAGCACCTATGAGTCTTATAAATGCACTTATTATCGCTATAGGAATAAAGAAACAGGATGAAATTAAGGCGAATTTTGAACATCTCGAGAGCATATGGGATAAATATGACGTTTATGAAAAACATAACGAAGATGAGGAAATAACGCTTAAATGAAGTACGATGCGATAATTATTGGAGGTGGTGCAGCTGGTCTTATGGCGGCAATAACCGCTTCTGGAATAGGGAAAAAAGTCCTTCTTTTCGAAAAAAATGATAGACTTGGAAAAAAACTTCTAATAACAGGCAAGGGAAGATGTAATGTCACTAATAATTGTTCAATTGATGAACTTATAAAAAATATTCCCTCAAATCCAAGATTTTTATATAGTGCATTTTCTCAGTTTTCGTCTGAAGATACAATGAATTTTTTTGAAAATATTGGTGTTCCTTTGAAAACAGAAAGAGGAAACAGAGTCTTTCCACAAAGCGATAAAAGTTCAGATATAGTAAATGCCCTTATCAGAACTGCCAAAGACTATGGCGTAGAAATACTTAATAAAAAAGTTTCTTCAATTATTATTGAAAATAACGTAATATCAGGTATTGAATCATCAGGAAATAAATATTTTTCGAATAGTGTTTTGATTGCGACAGGCGGTAAATCCTATCATTCGACAGGTTCAACAGGAGATGGATATGCTTTTGCGGAAAAAGCAGGACACAGAATAGTTCCGTTAAAGCCTTCACTTGTTCCGATTGTTACAAAGGAAAAATATCCAACAGAAATGATGGGGCTTTCGCTTAAAAATGTTAATTTATCAGTTGTTGACAAAACTACCGGTAAAAAGATATTCTCTGAAATGGGAGAGATGCTTTTTACGCATTTTGGCGTATCAGGACCCATTGTTCTTTCAGCGAGTTCAAGAATAAGAACAGAAGAACCCGAGAGATATATTTTCTATATCGATATGAAACCTGCATTATCGGAAGAAAAACTTGATCTGAGATTACAGAAGGATTTTTCAGAGAATATAAACAAGGATTATATAAATTCTTTGAATAAATTACTTCCAACCAAGATGATACCTGTATTTGTAAAATTATCAGGCATTCCTATGAATACAAAAGTAAATCAGATAACAAAGGAACAGCGGCACATTGCAGTGAACCTTATGAAAAATATGCCATTTACAATG
>JAGAJQ010000109.1 GCA_017828955.1 Oscillospiraceae bacterium | reverse complement strand
ACTATCGCATCCCAGTCATCCTTATATTCTTCTATGATAACATTTCTTCCTGCTACTATAAGGGTTACTGTTGGTTTTCCGAGAGACTTTGCAAGTTCTATGCTTTGTTTATTTCCTTCCGCACCATGAGAACCTGTTATTGATAAATCGGCTGTATCTCCGTTCCATTCGGCATAAGGATTTTCACCGAGGCAAAGAAGTGTTACATCAGCATCAGAAGCAAGATTTTCATCTGTTATAATAGTAAGATTATATTCATCGGCAACCTGCTCTAACCCTTCTAAAATGGTTGTTGTTCCCTGAATGAACTCACCGCTCCAGTATTTATCGCTTCTGCCGTTCCATTCTCTTGTCCATCCGCCACACTGAATTCCGCTATCATCAAGCGCGGGGCCTGTAACGAATATCTTTGTTCCGCTTTTAAATGGCAGAATATCGTTTTCGTTCTTTATAAGAACCTGACTTTTTTCAACAAGTTCTTCTGCGAGTTTTCTGTATTCTTCAGAGCCTGTTTTCTGCTGAACTGTTGTTATGTTATTGAGATAAGGATCTTCAAAAAGACCTGCGTCAAGTTTAAGTTGAATAATGCGTGTTACGGCTTCATCCATTCTTTCCTGAGAGATCCTTCCCTCTTCTACTGCTTCAACAAGATAAGATGCACATTCTTCAAATGTGTAGGGTTCCATAAGCCAGTCTATTCCCGAATTTACCGCTATTATAATCTGTTCTTTATAATCCTTTGTCGATTCGATATTCTGAATTGAATTCCAGTCGCTGACTATAACGCCCTTAAAACCGAGTTCGTTTCTTAAAACATCAATGAGATAATATTTGTTTTCGTGCATTTTTGTTCCATTGAGTGCACTATGACTTACCATTATCGACTGAACATCCATATCAACGAGGGTTTTATATATTAAGAGTTGTTCTTTTATTTCATCTTCTGTGAGTTCTGCGTTTCCTCTGTCAATAAGGCGGTTTATGCCCTCACTATTTTCACCTGTTCCGAAAGTAACACTTCCGTCGCCTATATAATGCTTTGCGCAGACTACTATACCGCCTTCTAACTGTCCCTTTGTATAGGCAGAGGAAAGCGATTTTACTATTTCGGGATCTGATGAATATGATTCGTATGTTCTTCCCCAACGTGGATCTTCCGAGACGGCAACGCATGGGGAATAGTTCCATATCATTTTTGTGAGTTTGATTTCATCGGCAACGGCAAGCCCCATTTTATAGGTAAGTTCTTCATCGTTTGCGCAACCGATATTTATATTATGTGGAAAAATAACTGTATTGAGGCAATAGTTTACTCCGTGAACAGAATCCTGTCCATAGATAAAAGGAATGGGTGATTCAGCCGAAAGAGCGTTTTTCTGTAAATTATCAACCTGCTTTCTCCATTCGGATGCATCATTTTCTGTAGGAGCATACTGAGAAAGAACACTTCCGTAACAATGCTTTTGCATATCCTGATTTTTTATATTATATATTGCGGGAATAACCATCTGATAGGCTTTTTCTTCGTTTGAAAGAGCTGCTACTATTTCTTCGGCTGTCATTCCATCATATTTATTGGCATAGGAATTTATAACTTCAGGCTTTACTGTTTCGTTTGTAACTGCGGGTTGTGTGCTATCGTTTACTTTACTGCAACCTGATGCAAAAACGATAAAGAGCGAAAGAGTTAATGCTAAAAGTTTTTTGTTTTTCATATACTTTTCCCCCATATAACTGATACATTAAATTATACACAAAAAGGATATTCAAATCAATACAAAGATTTAATATTGTTCATTTTTGGTTAATTGATTTTGATTAAAAAAGATATTATAATAACTAAGGTTTTAATATACAAAGGGAGGTAGAAAGAATGTACGACAAAAAAGAAACCTATAAAAAACTGATGACGATAGTTACACCTATTGCTTTACAGTATCTTATGTCATCGCTTGTTACGGCAAGTGACGCATTTATGTTAGGATTTTTAGATCAGGATTCGCTTTCTGCTTCATCTCTTGCAGGGCAGGTTGCTTTTGTATTCAGTCTGTTCTTCAATGCGTTTGTATTCGGTCTTAATGTTTTGGCGGCTCAGTATTGGGGCGAGGGCGACGAAAAGACAGCAAATGAAGTCCTTTCGATTTCAATGCGTTTTGTTCTTATAGTAGGGTTTATATTTACTCTCGCTACTGCTACTATCCCACAAACTATAATGCGTATTTTTACAGACGAACTACCTCTTATTGAAATGGGTGCAGATTATTTAAGAACTGTATCTCTTTCGTATATCTTAACAGGATTTACTCAGGTTTATTTTGGCATGATGAAGGTATGCGACAGAGCGAAACTCAGTTCGTTTATAGGCTCTATGGCGGTTGTTGTAAACATAATACTCAACGCTTTACTCATTTTCGGAATATGGATATTCCCCGAAATGGGAATTATAGGCGCGGCACTTGCTACCGTTATCGCAAGAATATTTGAAACTGTATGCGTTATTATTGCTGTTATCGCAAAGAAGTGCCCTGTGCTTAATATAAAACTTATGATTTATTCAAGCAACAAGGAGCTTTTGAAGGACTATTGGAAATATACCCTTCCGCTTCTTATAAATCAGCTTGGCTGGGGCGGTGGCGTTACGATGTATTCTGTTATAATGGGACATTTGGGAACAGACGCTACTGCGGCAAACTCGATAGCAAGTATTGTAAGAAGCATTATAGCAAGTTTCTGTTGGGGTATTGCTGCGGGCGTCGGCATTATAATCGGAAATATGTTAGGACAGAACGAACTTGAAAACGCCAAAAAAGCCGGTGGAAGTTTCGTAAGATTTTCTATCGTTGTAGGTATCGTTTCGGGCGTTGTAATTCTTCTTATAACTCCGCTTATTCTGAAAATCATAACACTTGAACCTCAGGCGCAATATTATCTCAAATATATGATGCTTATGGCGGCATATTACATTATAGGAAATTCACTTAATTCAACGATAATAACGGGTATATTCCCTGCGGGCGGAGATACAAAATTCGGAATGTGGTGTGATATTATAACGCTCTGGGCGGTTGTTGTTCCATTGGGGCTTATAGCGGCGTTTATTTTAAAACTCCCCGTTCTTGTTGTTGCATTCATCCTGACACTTGATGAATTTGTAAAAATCCCCGCGGTTTATCGACATTATATGAAATACAGATGGGTTAAGAACATCACAAAGGAAAATATGTCTTATTAAAAAGAGGTGATAGTTTGTCAGAGTTATTCATAACTTTTTTCAAAATAGGGCTTTTCACATTCGGTGGCGGATATGCTATGATTTCTCAAATAAAGGAAGCTGTTGTTGAAAAAAAGAAATGGCTTTCGGATGACGAACTTATGGAAATCATAACGATAGCAGAATCCACACCAGGACCTATTGCAATAAACCTCGCAACATTTGTAGGATATAAAAGAAAAGGTGTAAAAGGAAGTATCGCGGCGACTCTGGGCGTTATTCTTCCATCGTTTATAATACTTTATATAATCTCACTTTTTCTCGATTCATTTATGGAAAACAAATATGTTGCCTATGCTTTTTCGGGGATAAAATGTGCTGTTGCTTTTCTTATTTTAAAAGCAGGGATTGACCTTTTTATGAAACTTCCGAAAAAGATAATCCCTATGATTGCATTTTCTATTGTATTCATCGCTATGATTATATTCGACATATTATCTGTTTCTTTCAGTTCGATAATATTCATCATCCTCGGTGGATTATCAGGCATTATCCTCTATTCAAAAGGCTTTGAAAAGGAGGAAAAGAAATGATTTATCTTATACTTTTCCTTGAATTTTTCAAAATCGGTCTTTTTACGATAGGCGGAGGATTCGCTATGATTCCTCTTATCGAAGAAATCGCTGTCAGATATGGCTGGATGACGGAAAGTGAATTCTTTGACCTTATTGGTGTATGTGAATCCACACCGGGACCTATCGCCATAAATATGGCAACATACATAGGGTCTTCACAAGGAGGGCTACTCGGCAGTGCTGTCGCTACTCTGGGGGTTGTTCTTCCCTCGTTTATAATAATTCTTATTATAGCGACAGTTATGAAGAATATGACAAAAAACAAATTCTTCAAAGGATTTATGGAGGGTGTAAAGCCCGTTATCGTTGCGCTTATTATGTCAACGGGATTTCTTCTTCTCTTGAAAATAGCAGGAATGACATCAGATAATGTGTTCAATCCCGATTTTATTCAGATAATTATATTCTGCATTATTACCGCTGTATTTTTCATCTATAAAAAAACAGCGAAAAAGAAGATGGGTTCTGTTTTTATTATAATGCTTTCAGCGATACTTGGTATTGTTATATCTGTAATATCAGAACAGACGGGGATTATACCGACAATATAAAAATAAAGGATACAGAGAATTTACTCTGTATCCTTTTTGTTTTATGAACCTGTTCCGTTATAAGCGAGTGCGCCTTTCATCCATATCTTATAGCTGATATAGAAAAAGATTATTCCGAAAACGGGAGTAAACCACGATATAAGCGGAACGCTTTCGGGTCTTAAGAAAATCTGGCTGGGATAGAATGACATAAATCCTATCGGGATAATGAATGTGAAAAGAAATCTTAAAATCGGGTTAAAGATTGTAATGGGATATTTCGCATAGTCTCTTAAAGTATTTGAAAGAGAGAGTGCGAAAAACGAGTTCATTATCCAGAAACAAGTGCAGGCAGCAACATTTAAAATCGCTATTACGAAAAGTGATGCAGAAACCGCTGCTAAAATGAATAAAAGGATTGATAAAACGGAAACTGAAAGTTCAAGTTTTATCCACGCAAAAACTACCGACGCTATTCCGAATGCAAACTGGCCGAGTCCTTTTACATCGAAAATTTCAGACATATAATAGAAGAAGATATTTATAGGTCTGACGCAGTATTTGATGAAATCGCCTGAGAATACTTTATATCTTAAATCCCAGTTATTATCAAACATACATTGCGCGGGAGTAGCGGAAATAAGTGAAAATCCGTAAAGGAAAATCATTTCATAGAAGTTCCACCCTTGTACTGTCGGGAAGTTCTGAAAAATAATCCAGAAACTTATTGCACCTGCGAGATTTGTCGCTATCATACCTATCATTGAAATAATGAAATCGGCACGGTAACTCATCTTGCTCTTTATATCCTGGGCGATGATTTTGAAATAGATTCTTGTATAGTATAAAATTCCTCTTTTCATATAATCAACCCCCGTTCACTGTTATTTTTCTTACCGAAACCCTGAAGAAAAGGTCGGTAAAAATCATAAGGAAAATAACCCAGAAAAGCTGTATTCCGAGTATTACTAAAACTTCCGAAACGGGATATTCGTTATGAAGAAGTATCTGTAAGGGTGAATTGCATATCGCCTGAAAAGGAAGATACATAACTATCTCTCTTAAAGTTTCAGGGAAAAACGCAAGTGGCACTGACGCACCGCTGAGGAGCCCTACTATTACTTCTTTCATTATGTTTATGCCCCAGATAGACTGTGTATACATACATATCGTTGCTACAAAAAAGTTTATGTAGAAGTTTATGAGCATTCCGAGTGCTACGCTTATTGTAAAGAAAATAAGATTTTTTCCGAGAGGAATTGCTCTTCCCGATATGAAATAAACGATTATCGCTGTCGGAAGAAAAGTTGTTACGAACTTTATAATCGGCTCTCCGCATCCGCTGAAAAATACAAACGAACGGAATTCGATAGGTTTCAAGAGGTCAATTATTATCTGTCCCGACTGGATATTACGGCCTGTTCCCCATACAATCCACATCTCCATAAAATTGAAGAGTGCTGATGCGAATACAAGGTAAATCATAGTATCCGAAAAGGTCATTCCGTTTATAATATCGCTTTCTGATGAAGCGAAAATCGCTTTCCAGAGGTAATAAATCAGGAGAAGATAGAAAAGATTTCCGACAAAGGTGAGAATAAGTGCGCCACGGAACTGAAGGCTGTCGAGAATGCTTGCTCTGACAAGTGATAAACATCGTTTCAGTTTCACTTAAATTCCCCCTTCGTAAATCTTTCTGATTACGCTTTCTGTGGAAATATCCTGAAGATGCATATCGTATATCTTATATTTCTTCTGAACCGCATTTAAAACCTTTACTACCGATGTTTTTGATTCGTCAATAAGAATTTCTGTCTTATCATCGGTAAAAGAAAGAGAAAATGCTGATGTATCGGAAAATTCTTCTGAAAGAAGTGATGAAACATCGTCAGAAAGTTTCTGCATATGTTTTTCATCACATTTTGTTCCCTTTTTATTAAGAGAAAGTATAAGCGTTCTGTATGCACCGAAAAGTTCGGAGAGGTGTTCGATATCGTTATCGAAAAGCATTTTACCCTTATCGATTATAACAATTCTCTTACAGAGGGCATCAACATCACCCATATCGTGAGTTGTAAGGATGACGGTTGTGTTCTTTTCGTGGTTGAGAGTTTTTACAAGTTCTCTTATCTTGGCTTTCATGGCAACATCAAGGCCTATTGTCGGTTCATCAAGGAAAACAACCGCAGGGTTATGTATGAATGCCGCTAAAATATCGCAGAGAGTTCTCTGACCTAAGGACATCTGTCTTACGGGTTTATGGAGAAGATTTTCCATATCGACGATTGATGAATAAAGTTCCATCATATCGTTGTAATCCTTATCGGGCACCTGATAGATATCCTTTAAGATTTTAAAGGATTCAACAACGGGTAACGCCCACCATAACTGTGAACGCTGGCCGAAAACTACGCCTATATTCTGAGCGTTTTCGCTACGTTTTTTATACGGGATAACTCCGTTACAGAGTATCTCGCCCGATGAAGGCTCTAAAACGCCTGTCATCATCTTTATTGTTGTTGATTTTCCTGCACCGTTAGGTCCTAAATATCCGACGATTTCGCCTTTATTTATCGTCATTGAAATATCGTTTACTGCGTTTACGATTTTATAGTCTCTCGAAAACAAATCCTTTATACTGCCCTTTACTCCTTCGTGTCGGTTAAGGATTTTAAATTCTTTAGAGACATTTTTGAGTTCTATTATAGGTTCCATTCAAACCTCCTTCTTTTTTTCAGGAGTTTTTTCTGTAAACCCTGAAAAAATGGTGTATATGATTTTCAATCATTTTAAAAAATTCTTCTTTTCTTTCGGGTTCTCTGTCACACGCTTCAATCCATAAAGCAACGGGAGATGCGTATTCTATTGCCATAATTTCTGAATTTTCGTCGTTGAGAATATCCCTCGCTATGAGTTCTTTTATAATTTCTTCAAAAAATCCGTACTGTGAAAATATATATCGCTCGTTATATATTTTTGAAAGTTCGGGATTTTTAGATTTTTCCGATATGATGAAATTTCTGAAAAGTCTCGGATATTCTTCAGATACAGCTGAGTTAAAAAGTTTTATGACAAATTCGATCTGTCCCTTTTCTGTTAAGAAATAATCGGATTTTTCGTTATTCCAGAAAGAGTGATGAATTTCCTTCATTCTTTCTTCATAACTTAATTCGCTCAATTCGATTATTGCGTCAAAAAGGGCTTGTTTTCCCGAATAGTGCTTGTAAAGTGCAGGAGCGCTGCAACCCACGCGCTCTGCTATCTGTGAAATACTGACGGAATCATAGCCAAACTCGGCAAACAATTTTAGTGCCTCAATGAGAAATTGTTTTTTGGTATTTTCCTTTTTCATAATTCCACGTCCTTTTTCAAGCATAGAATAATTATATTAAAATCATGAGATTTTGTCAAGTAATGGAAAAAGTGATTTTTATTGAATTTTTTCAGAAAATGATATATAATTATTGTTGGATTTTTTGTATGAAACGGAGGGTATAAATATGTGGGTTAAAAACGATAAATTGCTTAACAGAAGTTATTACTATGACAATATAAAAGGATTTCTTATTATTCTTGTTGTTTTTGCGCACTGCATATATGATTTACAGCATTTTCCCTTACTTAATGCAATAACTGACGCAATATATATGTTTCATATGCCGGCGTTTGTTTTTGTTTCGGGATATTTCGGGAAAAGCAGTAAAGCAGGCTCTTTTAATTCGATAATAAAACTTGTTTTTCTTTACTTTGTATGCAATAGTATTGCAGCACTTGTAACAGGTGCGGAATCTTTGTTATATCCCCTTTATTCATATTGGTATCTTGTTGCTTTGATTGTATGGAGAATTACTGCAGATAAGATAGCTAAATTCAAAGAAATAATGCTTATTCTTTTTGCAATTTCAATATTCGCAGGATTTTATTCCTCTCTTGACAATACATTTTCGATATCAAGAATAATAGCGTTCTATCCCTTCTATATGACCGGATACCTTCTCGGCAAAGAAAAATCAGAAGAAATCGAAAATAAGCCTTATAAAAAACGTTTTCTTATGGGAATGCTTATTTCGGCAGGACTTATTGTTGTCGGTGTTATTGCTTATAAAATATTTGGATATTCAGATTCTGATCTTCTGATGTTTCCTTATTCAAACTCTATTGACGCTTTAGGAAGAATAGTTCTTTATCTTATAGCATTCGGAGCTATATATGCTTTAAGACTTTTTGGTCTGAATAAAAAAATTCCTTTTATTTCTTCATTCGGCAGAAATTCGTTAGGGATATTTCTTTTACACAGACCTCTGACAATTCTTTTCAGCAATATTTTCAGAACAAATACCGTTCTTATTCTTATACTTTCAGTTGTTGTAACTTTTGTTATCTGTCTCTTATTCGGAAACGATTATGTTTCAGGCGCTATAAATAAAATTACAGACGGATTTGCAGAACTTTTCTCTGAAAAAGAAAAAGATAAAAAGAATGTTTCAAAAGCTATCGCTCAGGTTATTGTACTTTGTGTTGCGCTATGTTTTGTCGGAGAATTTGTTGTAAGATATTATAAAAATTATGTGTTTATCGAAGAAGAACCTGAAATCGTTGTTACAGAAACAGATGAAATATATCCTGTTATGAGTTATAGTGATGAAAAGAAAATAGAAAATTCTTT
>JAGAJQ010000108.1 GCA_017828955.1 Oscillospiraceae bacterium | reverse complement strand
TATAATCAGGTGGTGTAAAAATGTCATCGACTAAAAATTATCTTGATTTTATTCTCGAACAATTATCTGACCTTGATGAAATTTCCTACAAAGCGATGATGGGAGAATATATCATATATTATCGTGGAAAAATCATCGGCGGAATATACGATGACAGATTTCTTGTAAAACCTGTAAAATCAGCAATTTCGCTTATGCCTGATGCTACTTTTGAAATACCTTATGATGGTGCAAAAGAAATGATTTTAGTTGACAATATCGACGATAAAGAATTTCTCACAAAACTTTTCAACACTATGTATGACGAACTTCCTGCACCGAAAAAGAAAAAATAATCATATAAAATAAAGGCATACAGAAAAACTGTATGCCTTTTATATTTTTTATTATCAGTCACCAAGTTCTGTGAGAATTCTGTCTGTACTCCAATAGAAATTATCCGAACCTACTCTCGAAGAGAAACCGCTTCTTGAGAAGATTTCCATAACATTCGGCTGAACGGCTGTAAAATAAACTGTCTTATTGTTTTCGTGAAGTCTTGCAACAAGATCATCAAGTGCCTGAACGCCAGAAATATCAGCAAGAGGAACACCTCTTAATGAGAATATGTAAATTTCTTTATCTTCAAGTTCGTCAATTTTTTCCTGAAGTTTGCCTGTTGTTCCGAAATAAAGAGGACCTGTTACATAGATAACGCTTGTATTTTTAATTTTATCGTTGATTTTTGATCCATCTGCAAGTTTTTCGGGATTTACTTCGCTTGTTGTAACCTGAATATTAGAAATTTTTGCAACAAAAATAACAAGTGAAAATACTATACCGATTACGATAGCAACAGTAAGATCGAAAACAACAGTAGCTGCCATGGTTATAAAGAACTGTGAAATCGCAGAACGCATCTTTCTCTTGAAAATATCATTGATAATTTCCCAGTCATTCATTCTCCAGGCTGTGACAATAAGAACACCCGCTAATGCTGCAAGAGGAATGGCAGACATTACTCCGCCAAGAACAAACATTGAAAGTAAGAGTACAAGTGAATGAATAATGCTTGTAAGTCTTGTCTGACCGCCTGCTTTTATAGCAACGCTTGTTCTTGCGATAGCGGCTGTTGCAGGAACACCGCCAAAGAAAGGAATGAGCATATTTCCTATTCCCTGTGCAACGAGTTCTCTGTCGGCATCAAGTTTTTCATTTTTCATTCTTCCCGCTGATGCACCGCAAAGAAGGCTTTCAATAAGTCCGAGTGCTGCAATACTGAACGCAGGGACTATGAGAGGCTTTATAGTTTCAAGGCTGAACATAGAGAATTCAAGTCTTTCTTCAAGGAATATTGTTTTAGGAATAGAACCTACTGATGCAACATCAAACTTGAAAATAAGATTAACTATTGTTGCAAGTATGATTGCCACAAGTGATGAAGGAACTACTGCGTTCGCTTTTTGGGGATAAACGATCATAAACACAATAACAGCAAGAGTTATTACAAGTGCTGTAATATCAAGTGTCTGAGGAGTCATAAAATAACTGAGAAGTTTTTCGATATTGTTAAGACCAGTACCTTTAAGACCTGTTGCGTTATCTATCTGACCAAACGCAATAATTATTGCGATACCTGATGTAAATCCTGCGATTACAGGAAGCGGAATGAACGAAACAAGTCCGCCAAGTTTAAGAAGACCTGCGATAAGAAGGATTATTCCCGAAAGGAAGCAAGCAATAAAAACACCCTTAAGACCATACTGTGCAACGAGCGACACAAGAATAGCTGTCATAGCACCTGTAGGTCCGCTTATCTGATAAGACCCACCTGAAAGACCGCCGATTACGATACCTGCGATGATTGCTGTGATAAGTCCTGCTGCAGCTGACGCACCTGAACTTACACCAAAAGCGAGTGCGAGAGGAAGTGCTACTGCGGCAACCGTTACCCCTGAAAGAACATCCATACCGAATTTCTTGGCATTATAACCTTTGAATTCAGCTTTTAAAGAACCGACAAATTTTTTTACCATACCATATTCTCTCTTTTCATTTTATAATTAATGATGTTATTTTTTCTGCATAACACCGTCTTTAACGATTTTTTTCCAATGTCCCATAATATAATAAGCAAGAGACATCGCCGATGCGATAACCCACCCTATAGGCCACGACATCCATACGCCTGTAACTCCGAAATGTGGAGAAAGTATATAAGCAAAAATAACTCTCAATATAAGGTCTGCAAATGTTGCTATCATAAATTCACGCATCGATGCTGTTCCTCTTAAAATAGCATCTGCAGAAAGTTTTATAGCAACTGCAGCATAAAAAGGAACTACAATTTTTATAAACTGAGCACCTATCGCTATTGCTTCGATATTGTTAACTTCTTCAGGATCCATAAATATTCCGATAAGCTGAGAAGGAAGCATAAGAAAGAGTATCATAAACGGAGCAGTTACAATTCCTACTATCAAAAGACCATTTTTAAAACCTTGTTTTATTCGTTCTATATCTCCCGCGCCTGCATTCTGAGCTGCAAAGCTTGAAATGCTGTTACACACAGTAGATACGCAGGAAATCGCAAAAACATTGAGTTTTACCGCCGCCGCAAAACCCGCTACAGCATTATCTCCGAAGCCGTTTACTATCCCCTGAACAAAAATATTTCCGACAGAAACAAAACTTTGCTGAAGGATACTTGGAATTGCTATAACGCTTACGGTTTTAAGCATTGTTCCCGAAAAGAATTTATACTTGCTTTCTGCTTTTATCTTGGAAAGTCTGATAAACAAAACAACAACAGCAACAACCGCACAAACGCCCTGACAGATAAATGTTGCCCAGGCAACGCCGCTTACTCCCATTTTGAAACACACTACAAAAACATAGTCAAGTATTACGTTCGATACAGATGAAACAATGAGAAAAATCAGAGGTGTTATAGAATTTCCCAAAGCAGTGAAAATACCTGTGCAAATATTATACAGGAAGAGGAATGTAAGTCCCCATACATAAACATTGAGATATAGTTCTGCATCTGAAAGAATATTATCAGGCGTTTCAAGAAGTCTAAGCAATGGAGTTGTTATAAAACTGCCTGTTACTGTAAGTATTGCCCCTAATCCAAGAATCGAAAAAATCGAAGTGAAAATTGCAGTTTTCATATCAGCATATTGTTTTGCACCGAAATACTGAGATATAATTACTGTGCACCCCACATTAGCACCTGTCCCTATAGATATGAAAATCATCGTTATCGGAAAAGATGCGCCAACTGCCGCGAGAGCCTCTTTATTTATGAAATTACCTGCTATGATACTGTCAGCGATATTATAGAGTTGTTGAAAAATAACGCTGATAAGCATAGGAATGGCGAATTTCCAAAGAAGTTTCGCAGGACTTCCTTTGGTCATATCTGTTGTCATTTAATCGCCTTACTTTCGTTTTAAAATACACACTTTCAATAATACTGTTAAAATTATAACACACTGAAAAATATATGTAAATTAACATTTTCAACAATACATATAAACATTTGAAAAAGTATATCTGCATTTTTCTAAAATTATTGACTTTTTTATTAAAAAAGTGTATAATAATTTTATTATTATTCATTTTTGAATTTCACGTTTATTCCCTTGAATTTTTGAGACTATTTTCAATCTGTCAGGAGGTGTAGCCGAATGTTTTATGTAAACGCCGAAGATTTACTTCCAGGAATGTATTTAGGTCGTGATATCCACTATTTCGATATGGGCATTCAGGCTATGTCTGTCCTTACACGAGGAATTCATCTGACAGAAGAGTCTATAAAAGCTCTTATAGACGCAAAGGTTGAGGGGGCTTATATATCTCATCTTTCGACTGATATAGAAATGACTCATACCATAGACACAGAGTTGAAAAATCAAGCTGTAGATGGTATACAAAGTCTCG
>JAGAJQ010000107.1 GCA_017828955.1 Oscillospiraceae bacterium | reverse complement strand
TATAGTGCTCTTGCTTGTATTGCTATTCAGTCCAACCAGAACGACCAGCACGGTGGTCAGAGTATTCCTAACTTTGATTATGGTTTAGCACTCGGTGTTGCTAAAACATTCATTTCAGAAGTTGCAAGAATTTCAGATATTCTTTTTGACGGAAAAGATATTTCATCTGTTAAGGAAGAACTCAAGAGTTATGTTTCGGATAAAGAACATATCCTTGACGAAGAAGGTGTTGCATTTACAGAAAAGACACTTTGCGATAAACTCGGCGTATCATCTGAAGATGCAAAGCATGTTATAGAAAAAGCACTCAATGCTACTGACCATGCAACATATCAGGCTATGGAAGCGCTTATCCATAACCTCAATACAATGCATTCAAGAGCAGGGGCACAGGTTCCTTTCAGTTCAATCAATTACGGAACAGATACATCACCTGAAGGAAGAATGGTTATAAAGAATGTTCTTCTTGCAAATGAAGCAGGTCTTGGAAATGGTGAAACTCCCATTTTCCCGATACATATCTTCAAGGTTAAGGAAGGCATAAACTATAATCCTACAGATCCTAACTATGATCTCTTCAAACTTGCTTGCAGAGTTTCTGCTAAGAGACTTTTCCCGAATTTCTCATTCATTGATGCTCCTTATAACCTTCAGTATTATAAAGAAGGCGATTACAATACAGAAGTATCATATATGGGTTGCCGTACAAGAGTTATCGGTAATAACTATGATAAGGATCGTCAGATTGTAACAGGAAGAGGAAACCTAAGCTTCACATCTATCAACCTTCCTCGTCTTGCTATTGAATCAGACGGAAATGTAGGTCTTTTCTTCGAAAAACTTGATGATATGATGGATCTTGTTATCGAACAGCTTAATGCAAGATACAGAATCCAGGCTCAGAAGAAAGTACGCAACTTCCCATTCCTTATGGGACAGGGTATCTGGATTGATTCTGAAAAACTCGGTCCTGATGATGAAGTAGGCGAAGTTCTTAAGCACGGTACACTTTCTATGGGCTTTATAGGACTTGCAGAATGTCTTAAGGCACTCATCGGTGTTCATCATGGTGAATCAGAAGAAGCTCGTGATCTCGGTATGGAAATTGTTACTCATATGAGAGACAGAATGGACGAGGAAAGCAAGAGAACAGGTATGAACTATACTCTTCTTGCAACACCTGCAGAAGGTCTTTCGGGTAGATTTGTAAATATTGATAAAATTAAGTATGGCGTTATTGAAGGTGTAACAGACAGAGAATACTATACAAACTCATTCCACGTTCCTGTTTATCATAATATAAGTGCTTTTGAAAAGATTAAGATAGAAGCACCTTATCACGCTCTTACAAACGCAGGACATATCAGTTACATCGAACTTGATGGTGACCCTCTCAAGAATGTTGATGCTTTTGAAAAGATCGTTCGTTGTATGAAGGAATCAGGTATCGGATATGGTTCTATCAATCATCCTGTTGACAGAGACCCTGTCTGTGGATACACAGGCATCATTGATGATGTTTGTCCTAAGTGCGGAAGAAGAGAAGATGATGGCAAGCCTCGTTTTGAAAGAATAAGAAGAATTACAGGTTACCTCGTAGGTACACTTGACAGATTCAATGATGCTAAGAAAGCAGAAGAACGCGATAGAGTAAAACATTCTATCAAGGAATAAAATTTCTATAAAGTTTCAGGGCAACCGCCATTTTGGTGTTGCCCTTGACTTTGTTTATAGGAGAGATATTTTTGGAAATAAGAATAGCAGGAACAAGCAATGATTCCATCGTAGATGGCCCCGGAATACGATTTACTATTTTCGTTCAGGGATGTCCCCATCACTGCAAAGGTTGTCATAATCCACAGACTCATTCTTATGATGGCGGAAAAGTTATTGACACAGATGAACTTCTGGAAAAAATCCTCGCAAATCCTTTGCTTGACGGTGTTACATTCAGCGGGGGAGAACCATTTGTCTATGCAAAACAACTTGCTGATTTAGCAAGAAAAATAAAACAGAATAATCTTAATATTGTAACATATTCAGGGTATACTTT
>JAGAJQ010000106.1 GCA_017828955.1 Oscillospiraceae bacterium | reverse complement strand
TAGAAGTTACTGCATTATCATTTTTATTAGTAACAGTAATCTTAGTATCTCCATTGACTTGTATATTTTCAAGGATTATTGATGAAACAGGATTTTGTTCACAAGAAATTAACTGTTCATTGATTCTATCTATGCGATATACTTTATCTTCATATATACAATATTCGTCAAAATCATAGTATAAGATTTCACCTTTACTCTTTGTGAGAGGATACGCTTCGTACATACTATTAAGCATAGTGTAATAACAAAATTTATCGCCCACATAATAGTTTTGTTCCACTCGCCCTGTCGTTCCGTATATAATTAGTTGACATCTTAAAAGGTCTTGATTGTTGTAAAAAGAAGTTAATACCCATCCTTCTTCTGAACAATCCAATATTTGCTCTTGATAACAAACAATATACTCTCCTTCGGAATTCAATGCAATATATTCCCCCATAAATTCATTAATTAAATCAATTGTTTCATAATAAGAGTATAACTGTGAGTTCTCGTTCAAAGCTGTTTGAGTACTGGCGGTAACTGATATTTCCGTTTCCGCCTCTGCTATTTCGCCCGTTGTCGTACCCTCTTCCTGTTTTACAGGTGCGGATAGGCAACCTGTAAGCATCGTTATTATAAGCAAAGATAAAATAATTTTTTTCATTTTTCCTCCAAAATCAGCATTCCCCCGAATGCTGTCATGTTATAAAACATCGCCAATTCTAATAATACAACATACAAAACGCGATTTCAACCGATTTTCAAAACTGACATAATTTTGTAATAATTAGCATTAACCAAAAAATAAAAGCAGGAATCTTATGATTCCTGCTTTATCCTATGCATTACTTACTGCGAGTATTTCTGCAACAACCTGCTCTCTGACTGCTGAAAAAGCAGTTACTTTTCCGAGGAATGAAAGACGGCTTATTCTCATCATTTCGAGGATTGCCGCAACCTTGTCCATACAGGAAACAACGAAGCTTTCGTTATATCTCGGCGGAACGGCTGTTAAAGGCCACATATGCTTTTCTATAATATCCATTTCAAGAAGGCTTAAATCAAAATGCTCATAAGCATTATCGAGTGCTTTTTTTGAATGGACAAATCCGTGCATACGAAAGATATCACGGGGATTTCTTATCTTTATCGGAACATCGTGCCAGTCATATAAAAAGAGGTCGTGAAGTAGCCCTCCCCTTGCGGCAGCATAATAATTCATACCGAGTTTTTTACATACCAAGAAACTGAGATACGAAACAAGTATGCAGTGTTCTAAAGTTGAAACGTCGCCATGCTGGATATAAGAAGACATCTTCTGAACAACGGGAGTGTCTACTATATCATGGATACAATCGCGATATTGTATATAAGTTGTGAGACTCATTTTCACATTCCTTTACAAGTTAATTACAAGATGTATTATACTATCTTTTTTCAGAGATAGCAATAGGTAACCCGCTTTAAAAATGTAAACTTTTCGTTAAAGCCAGAAACTGTACTCATCCATTCTCCAGCCGTTTTCTGTTCTTACCATTGTGAAGATATGTTCTTCAAGATGAGATTCTGTTTCCGTTTTGTCAAGTTCGCCGAGCGTCGCTATATCCTTCCAGGAATAAAGCGCTGTCATTGAAAATGATATCTTGTTATAATCACTTGAAATAAGATCGAATTTACAGTCTCTGTATGAAACGTCGGGTTTTCTTGCTCTATCGTGGAAAAGAAGTTCACCGTCATCGTTTATATAGGTATCCCCCATAAAGATTTCTTCTGTATATTCTTCTGTGAAAGCACTTGTTATATAGCTATACATTTCATCATATGAAACACCTGTTCTCATATAATGATATTCGTGTCCGTCATCAGAAAGGCGGGGAGATTTTTCATACTCTCCCGCAAGGCCGAAGCTGTCTTCTGCAACGCTCATATATGTCATAAAATAAGCTTTCTGCCATATTTTTTTCTGTTCGGCATTCAGAAAATCGGGACAAGGTGATGAGAAAAATTCTTTGTCGGAATAGTTTTCAAGAGTCATAGAAAAAGGAAGATAAACCTTTTCGGGTTCTGTTGCTGTGACCTCTGTTGTTGTCTTTGAAGTTGTCTGATAAGGAATTGTGTTTCCACTGCTTCCGCCACCCGAATATCCCCAGATGATAAAGGCAATGAGCGCTAAAACAACAACTGATGATATTATAACCTTACGTTTGATTTTTCTCACCTCCGTTCTCAGAAGTTATCTGTAACCCAAAATAAATATGCAGAAAAGAATAAAAATGCAAAGGAAAATTATATTCATAACTGTAAAGACAAGAAGATATTTTTTCATATCAGAATTCTTGCTTTTCGAATAGAGTTTCAACGAAATAAGGCTTGCAAGAGATGCAACGGGAGTTCCGAGTCCGCCGACATCAACACCCATAAGCAGCGCTGCGGCGTTATCTGTAAATCCCGAAAGCATAGCCGCCGCGGGAACATTACTGATAATCTGACTTGCTATGACAGAGAAGATAAATTCTCTTCCCTTTATCATTTCGCCGAGTGCTGAATTTATTTCGGGGATAGCTCTTAAATTTCCGACAAAAATAAAAAATGCAACAAATGTCAGAAGAAGAAAATAATCAACTTTCAGAAAGATTTTTCTGTCGAATATAAGTGCTGATAAAACTACTATTCCGAGTGTTATGCGATAATCGAGAATTCTTAAAACCGTAAGCATACAAACTATAAACAGAATAACATACAACATAAGTTTTTTCTTATCCTTTATGCTGTTGTCGATATTGTCATCGCCACGCATAGAGTTATTCTTTCCTATAAAACAAGCGGCTAAAATTATAACCACGCTGAGAATAACAGTTGGCATAAGGATTTCAAAGAATTCCTCTATCGAGAGAGAAAAATAATCATAGATATATAAGTTCTGAGGATTTCCGACAGGCGTTGCCATACTGCCGAGGTTTGCGGCAATAGTTTCAAGAACAACCGTTAAAATAAGCCTGTCCTTTCTTTCACTTCCGAAAATGCTTATAGTCAAAGGAACAAAAGTTATCAGTGCGACATCATTTGTTATCAGCATAGCACTGAAAAATGTAACCGCAACAAGCACTATTGTTACCGCCCTTTCTGACTTTGTTACAAAAAGCATTCTTTCTGAAACAACACCGAAAAGGTTTGTTTCCATAATCCCTGCAACAACAAGCATAAGACAGAATAAAAGTGAGATTACCGAAAAATTTATATATCCTATATAATCCGCAGACGACGGTACAAAAAACATTGTAACCACCGCCGCAAATAACGATACAACGAGAACAATCTCGTTCTTTATAAACTGAGTCAACTTTTTCATAGGCTATCTGTAAATATAAAGTGGCATTTCTTTATCGCTGATTTTAGCGATATACTGATATTTTGTTCCTGCCTTGTCATCATATACAGGCTGCTTTGAAAGAGTTATCTTTACTATTTCACCATCGCTTACATCATAAGCTTCAACGACGAATGTGTTGGGGTCTGCTGATTTTCTTAAAAGTCTCGAAACGTTATAAACACTGTCACCAGTTGTTATAACAGAGGGGTTACCGCTTGAAGTTTCGGCTTCGAGTGCTTCGAAAGCCTTATCTCCATTAGCGCCGAACGAGAGTATATCCGCCTTATCCGAAAGATAAAGATTATCATAATACTTTATAGCGGCAATTATCTTTTTATCCTCTGCAGAAACCTTTTCTGTATTGACAATGGCTGTTTCATAGTTTTCAAAAGGAGGAAGGTTCTGGAATGTTATTACTCTTATAACTTTCATAAGCCCGTCATCTTCTATTCCTTCGCCACTATATTTTCTCATTCCGATTTCCCAGCCCTTCTGTGCGAGGAAATCCTTTGTTTCTTTTGTGTAATAGAGAGTTCCGTCGGTTACCTTTTTGAAATCCCATTTGTCCTGCATTATGATATATTCTCTGTAATCCTTTACGCAATCGAGTGTAAGGTCACAAAGGTTCTGTCTTGTATCTCCGAAGAATACATGATCCGAAATATCATATCCGTCGATTTTTCCGCCCTTACCGCTTTTGTATCCTTCTTCTGTGAGATTAAGTGCACCCGAATAATAAAGCTTGTTCATCATAGCGGTTCCGAGTGCTGAGCCTTCAACATTTTCTGTTGTTGGCATACCGAAACGAAGACCGTCTTCCTCATAATTATAGCCTGTATCGGCGATAACAAACATATCACCTGTTTTTTCATCACTTTCTGAAATCTGGTTTTCAGATATGATAGCACATACCTTTTCAGAAACAGCATCAAGTCCTTCTGCGTTTGAAACGTGGAAGAACATTCCGTTTGTGGCTTCTGCTGTATCATAAAGATATGACTGTGTTATATGCTTTCCGAGACCTATTGTTATGATTGTTATATTCTTCTGATTGCAATATTCAACTGCTGTTCTTTCAGCGGCTGTATTCGGGGTTGTTGTGTTTCCGTCTGTAAGAAGAACTATATAGTTTCTCGCAAGCTTGTTATCATCGAATTCTTCTGCGGCTTTTCTTAAAGCATAAGCTATATTTGTACCGTCAAAATATTCGTCTGATGTGGCTATACTGTTTATTCTCTTTTCTGTCTTTGAAGGATTATCGTTTATTTCTATGAGGGTTGTATAGTTTCCTGTAAATTTGCCTGCACCGAAAGAAACATCATAAAGGTCATCCATAATGCTTACGGCAAGGTCAAGTCTTCTGAATTCAACGTCGTTTTCTTCAGAACCTTCGCATTCTTCAACAGGATACATAGATCCCGAATTGTCGATAAGGAAGAATACTCTTGTCGGATGTTCTTCATCCATAACGGATTTATCGCCTAAAAGATAAATCCCGTCTTTTGAAATTTCTGCTGAAATAACAGAGCCGTCTGATGTTGATTCTATCTCTTCGAATTCAGATGTGGCTGTATCTACTTTATAAATTTTGAGATTTTCTTTACTGCTTCCCCATTTTGAAGTTGCATCTTCTCCGAGGCCGGACGAAATCTTAACGCTTTCCGATGACTTTACTGAATAAAGTTCGCAAAGAGAACTTACAACACCGGGGTAGTTTGCAAGTGCTGATGTATATTCAGAGAACTGTGTTCCGTAAACATTGGCATTACCTTTCATTTCAGCGGTTGCTATGCCTATAACTTCTTCTCTTGTAAAAGGAACATCTTTATCTGATGTTTTTCCATCGGTCTGTTTCTGCTTGGGTGCAAGCCCCGCTAAAATTTCAACACCGTCTGTAAGGCCGTCGCCGTCGGTATCAGGGTTGGCAGGATCAGACATATTGTTCGCTATTTCAAAAGCGTCTGAAATTCTGTCGCCGTCGGTATCTGCAAGATATAAACTAAGTCCATTTGACTCTTTATCATAATCCGAAACATTATTGTCGTAATTTTCTTTGACAAGTTCAAGCGATGAAATACCTACGGAGGCAAGTTCGCCCGAGGTTTCTGTTATGTAATCCTTGTTTATACTGTTCGCATAGATACCTGCAAAAATATACACAGCAATAACGCCTGCAACACCTATTGCAATTCCTCTTATACGTTGTTTTTTTTCTTCTTCGGTTTTATATACAGAACGCTTGTATTTTGAATAGCTCTTTTCTGTCTGAACAGGTTCTGCTGTAACGTCACGCTTTTTTTCTTCCTTCATCATATCTATTTTAAGCGGAGGAAGTTCATCAAAAGAACGAAGACCGTCATATCTTCCGTTTCTGAGTGTTTTTGAATTATCGACCTTCTTTTCTCTTGCCTTAGAAAGATCTAGTTCGTCCATTCCACCTCTGCCCGGTTCACGCACAGTATTGAAGTTATCTTCGTCGGGTCTGTATGGCATAAAGCATTGCTCCTTTTATCTGAGTATAATAATACATAATAATTATATCATATATACATATCATAGTTCAATAATCACATTTGCCGATTTTTCGCCTCAAAATTCATACAAAACCCAAAAATATATTGACTGTTATGCAATAATATGGTATAATTTATTTTGATTTTTGTAGACTATAATCCTTAAAGGAATGATAATATGAATACAATCGCAGACTTTTTCACAAACGTATGGAATGATTTTTACGCAGACTTTTATGCGTCGTTTATAAAAGAAGACAGATATATGCTTCTTCTCGACGGTATCGGTGTTACTATAAAAGTATCGCTTTTAGCGGTAATTTTAGGTATCATAATCGGTATGATAATTGCGCTTTTCAACCTTTCTAATTCAAAGTTTTTAAGAGCAATAGGAAACATCTATACCGACGTTATCAGAGGAACTCCTTCTGTAACACAGCTTATGATTATCTATTTCGTTGTATTCGCTTCTCTTCACGTTGACAAATGGATAATTGCCGCTATCGCATTCGGTATAAACTCGGGTGCTTATGTTTCTGAAATCATAAGAGCGGGCATTATGTCAATAGATAAGGGACAGACAGAAGCAGGCCGTTCTTTAGGTCTTAACGCAGCGCAGACTATGAGCAGAATAGTCGTTCCTCAGGCGGTAAAGAACATCTTCCCCGCACTCTGTAATGAATTCATCGTTCTTATAAAAGAAACAGCCATTGTCGGATATGTAGGTCTTATGGATATTCAGAAAGCAGGCGACTTTATAAAGTCAGCTACATACAAACCGATTATGCCTCTTATCGCAACAGCGATAATCTATTTCGTAATCATCAAAGTTTTAACCCTTTTACTCGGGCTTATCGAAAAGCAACTGAGAAAATCGGAAGTAAGATAACAAAAAGGGGGAAAATAAATTGATCAAGGTAAAAAATCTTCATAAAACCTTCGGGGAATTAAACGTTCTCGCAGGGATAGATGAACATATAACTCAGGGCGAAGTTGTCGTTGTTATAGGTCCTTCGGGTTCAGGAAAATCAACATTCCTTCGTTGTCTCAATCTTCTTGAAAAGCCGACAGACGGTGAGATTTTCATCGACGACGAACAGATAAATTCCAAAAAAGCAAATGTTAATCTGATAAGACAGAAAATGGGTATGGTTTTTCAGCAGTTCAACCTTTTTCCACATCTGACAATTATCGATAACATTACATTAGCACCCGTTCTTTTAAAGAAAATGTCTAAAGAAGACGCTGTTAAAAAAGGAATGGAACTTCTCTCAAGAGTCGGTCTTGCCGATAAAGCAGACGCTTATCCCAATCAGCTTTCGGGTGGACAGAAACAGCGTGTTGCAATAGCCCGCGCTCTCGCTATGGAACCCGAAATAATGCTCTTCGACGAACCTACCTCAGCGCTCGATCCCGAAATGGTAGGCGAAGTTTTAGACGTTATGAAAGATCTTGCAAAATCAGGAATGACAATGGTTGTTGTTACTCACGAAATGGGCTTTGCAAGAGAAGTAGGAACAAGGGTTCTTTTTATGGATCAGGGCGTTATTATGGAAAGCGGAACACCCGATGAAGTTTTCGGAAATCCGCAGAACGAAAGAACTGTAAAGTTCTTAAGCAAAGTTCTTTAATATGTAAATAAGGGAATATCCTTATAATAAAATTTAATCAATTAAGGGGAGTTTAAAAATGGTAAAAACACTCAAAAAAATCGCAGCTCTCGCAGGCGCAGTAGTTCTTTCAGCTACAATGCTTTCGGGTTGTGCAAAAGCAAAAGAAACAGACACACTCGTATTCGGTACAAACGCTGAATTCCCTCCTTTCGAATTCGTTTCATCAAATGGTCTTATCGATCAGTATGACGGAATTGACATCGCTGTTGCAAAGCAGATAGGCGACGATAACGGAATGGCTGTAAAGATCGAAAATATGGAATTTGACTCACTTCTCATCGCGCTTCAGAATGGCCAGATCGACGCTGTTATCGCAGGTATGACAGTTACTGAAGAAAGAAAAGAAGCGGTTGATTTCTCAACACCTTACTATGTTGCCAAGCAGGTAATGATCGTTAAGGAAGGTTCAGATATCAAGAAAGCTTCTGATATGGCAGACAAGAAAATCGTTGTTATTCAAGGGTATACAGGTGAAACTTGTGTAAACGATATGGGCTATGATTACGAAGCATTCAAGAAGGGCACAGAAGCCGTTATGGAACTTGTAAACGGCAAGTGTGATGTTGTTGTTATCGACTCAGCAACAGCCGCTAAATACATCGGCGACAACGAAGGTCTTGTTATCGTTGAAGACGACGAAGCATTCGCTTCTGAAGAATATGCAATAGCAGTTGCAAAGGGCAACGACGAACTTCTCGCAAAGATAAACGCATCTATCGAAAAGATGATCGCAGACGGAACAATCAACAATCTTTCTGCTAAATACGCTGAAGGTTCTGAAGAATAATTTTTTAAAAACATCAAATGGCTATCGGAGATTTTCCGATAGCCATTTTTTTATAATAATATAGGCTGGATCTGTTTTCCGCCGAGTGCTCTTAAAATTGTTTCGGGGATTTTTGTAAAATCCGAAACAAGAGAATTCGGCTTACCCATATAATCATCCTGACCATATGGAACAAAAAAGAAATTCCGATAGTTATGAAGCATACCTATGTTCTTTGCCGCACCTGCGAGTGCGTCGTTTGTTGCTATCGCAAGAACGACGGGTTTCATATTTCTTATATGTGATTTAACCGCCATTGTAACAGGAGTATCTATTATACCTGCGGCAAGTTTTGCTATCGTATTGCCTGTGCAGGGTGATACTACGAGAACATCAAACATATTCTTAGGGCCTATCGGTTCTGCACCCTCAATAGAATTAATTATCTTATTACCGCATATATCTTCTATCTCTTTTCTGATGTCTTCCGCTTTTCCGAAACGGGTATTGGTATCGAATGCAACAAACGACATTATCGGAGTGATTTTTGCTCCGTTTTCAGCAAGTTTTTTCAGTTCTTCGATACTTTTACGAAATGTACAGAAAGACCCGCAGAAAGCATAGCCTATTTTAAGTCCTTCAAAATCAGACATTCATATCTCCCCTTTCTGTTAAAATATTTCTTATCGTTTTAGCAATTATCTCTCCCGATGTAACGGGCGCAACTTTTCCGGGAAGAGATAACGCCCATATAGTTTTTATACCCATTAAAGATGCAGATGAAAAATCAACTCCGCCCGGTTTTGAAGCAAGGTCGATTATAACTGCCGACGGATTTAAAAGCGATAATCTTTCTTTTGTAAAAATCTCTGTCGGAACTGTATTGAATATAATTTTGAAATCGGATTTTTCATCGAGTAGCGAAAAATCACTTCCCTTGCAACCGAATATTTCCGCCCAGGCGATATCACTCTTTTTTCTTGCACATACAGTTACATTCGCACCCATAGAAACAAGTATTTTAGCGAGGGTTTTTGCTATTCTTCCGAAACCCGTTATAAGTATCTTGTTTCCGAAAATTGTTTCAGGGCTTTCTTCCATAGCAATCCCCAAAGCACCCTCTGCCGTTGCAACGGCATTCATAACCGAAAGTTCTTCTCTTGAAAGATAGTCTATAGTTTCTATTTCTTTTTCTTTGAACATTTTTTCGGAAGAACCGAATCTTCCGCCAAAAATAATACCACCTTTTTTCACTTTTTCTGCAATTTCAGATAGCAGTATCTTTTTTTCTGAAAAAGGTGTGAAAAGTGTTTCTCCGTCGTTTGTAACGGGTATCGGAAGTATTACCGCATCATAGATATCTTTCCCGTCATCTTTTTTCAGATTTTCTGTATAAGCTTCATCGTCAATGCCATAGATATAAGTATTGTATTCGCGTGAGAGTGACATAGCAAGGAAAACCTGCCTTAAATCCCCTCCTGCGACAAGTATCTTGTTTTTCATAAATCAACCTCCGCATAATGATACTTATATTTTATGCAGAAAAGTTTTTTTCGCAACAAAAAAACCGCTGTGGATTTCATAATCCTCAGCGGTTTTATCTGATTGAAAATTGTATGCATTTTGCGTTTTCGTTCCAATAAAATTCCATCTTCTTCGGCAACATATCGGGGCATACCGTAAAGATTTCCTTTTGACTGAAAAGCTTATATGCAGCTTCTTTGTAAAGCGCGGGAGTAGCAAACTTTATTCTTACATAATGGTCGCCTCTCTCGTAGCCGTCCTTTATAGCTTTTTCAAGTATCTTTTTAGCTTCGTCATAGCTTTCGGCATAGTATCCGTAATATACAAAATAGTTACTGTCAAGAGAATAAGCCATGGGTGGTTCGACAAGATCTGTTCTTACAGAAAGAGTGGGACGGAGTTCGTTATTCGGAATGAGGAAATAACTGTAACTGATATAATCATCGCCGAGCTCTCTTCCGTCTTTTATAGAAGCGGGATCATCCCAGGTAACGTCCATATTATACCACAGACCATCAACCTTTATCATATTCCACATATGAGCTTCTTCCGTGGTGTTTCCGTTCCCGTCGCTGTTATACTGCGTTCCCGTTGCGATCATATTTTCAATTCCCGATTTGTTACAGAGAATTGCCATAGCCCTCGCATAGCCTTCGCAAAGAGCGTTTCCTTCAACGAGTGCACCGAAAGGAGTTGAAACATATCTTCCCTCTGTTGCATATTTACAGCCAAAAATTATCTCATCGTGGAAAATTCTGAGCTTATCGACATCAGACATACTTTCGTCTGTTTTGGCAAGAATTTCGGCAACCTTTTCTTCGGTCATTGTATTGAGATATGCAAGTTCTTCATAGTCATACTTATAGTTAAGAACGATAGATGTAACCTTGCCAGTGAGAGCGTTGTGTGTAAGTATATATTCGTCAGAAAGATAATAAAGCGAATTTTCTTCTATAAAAATCATTTCGCAGATTTCTTCAAGACGTTCTTTTTTTATCTCTCTTGAAATCTTTATCTCCTTTGAATAGTTTTTTGCACCCTCAACAATGCTGTTATAAATTTCTTTTTCAGAAGCATCAAGCGAAAGATAACCATACCTGCTTGTGCATTTATCGGGAATGTTGTCCTGCCATTTTGTGAATTCTACTTTCGGGATATGTCCCGAAGTTTCTGATGTTTCATCGGTAACAATAAACCCGGGAGTATCTGTTACTGCGTTCCCCGGATTATCGCTTACAGGGTTACACGCCGAAAGAAGCACAGAAGAAAATATTGCAACAAGAACTGCCTTTGAAAGACCTTTTTTCAACGCGTTCACCCCTTTTCTATCAGAATGTTATAAGTATCATATTGGCATTTTCGAGAGTATAATATTTCATTTCGGGTTTATTGAATGTATAACCTGTTTCCTGTTCTACTTCAAGAACAATATGGAAAAGTTCGCCCGAATCCGAAAGATCCGCGACACCATCTACTATCGTTTTATCAGCACACATCGCCTGTGCGCAGTCTTTATTTTCCTTTATCGCATTTTTGAGAGCGTTCTTTATAACTGTTTTAAGCTCTGCGGTTGACTGTGCGTATGTTCCCGTAACGTTATAGTAGTAATATTTCTTTCCATAAGCAATGGGCTTACTGTAGTTATAATCAAACAACTGTCTGTCGCTCATTTTAGCAGTGTCAACAAGAAAGAATTCATAAAAAATTTCGTCTTCTAAATCATCAAGAGTGGTATCATCCCAGGTCGTATCGACTTCATACCATTCGCCGTCGAGTTTTACCATATTCCACATATGACCTTCTCCGCCTGCATTTCCGAAAACGCAGGTGTTTTCAATACCCGCTCTGTTACAGAGATATTGAAACGCCTTTGAATAGCCTGTGCAAGTTGCTCTTCCGTCAACAAAAACGCCATACATAAAATTACGGTTCTGTGCGGTTTTATCATAAACGCACCTTGTTATAATTTCATCGTGGAAAAGTTTAAGAACTTCAAAATCGCTCATCGCAGGAGTGATTTTTGCTATTATCTTATCCGCTTCAGAAACAGCGGCAGATGTCATTTTGCTGTGTGTTGTCTTATCGTAATAGTAAGCCATTTCAACATCTTTTACTATTCCGTTTCTTCCTCTTACCGTACAGTTTTCAAGAGAAACATAGGAATATAAAGGTTCATAAAGGTCAAAAGCGTAAACCACCTTTTCGAGTTCTTCCTTTGTAAGTGAAAGTCCTTCAAAATCAGCCTTGTTCGAAAGCGAAACTGCCGCACCTTCAAAGATGTCATAAGCCTTTTTTTCTTTTTCTGTGAGTGTATTATATACATAAGACCTGTATATCTCTTTTCTTGGGGTATCAGGTGATGAAAGAGATACAGAGGGCATTGTTTTCGTAGTTTGTTGCGCAGTTTCAGTAACTGCGGGAGTTGTTGTAGTAACAGTTGTAGTTTCCGATACAGTTGTCGGAACTGTGGTTGAAACTGTAGTTTCGGGAGTTGTCGTTTCTTGGTAAGTTGTAGTAAATTCAGTAGCTTCTGTTGTTTCAGAAGTTGTTTCTTCTGTTGTTTCTATCGGAGTAAACGGTTCCGTAAGATATGTCGGAACCGTTTCCGATACGAAAACTGTTGTTTCCGTTTGATTATAAGGGTTTTCTTCAAGTGGGAAGAATTCAGAATCGCAAGCCGAAAACATCATAGCGATAATTGTCATAACCGATATGATATAACAATGTTTTTTCATTTTCTTCCCACCTTCCGAGAAAAATTAGTTATACTTGATATTGAAATGAATGATAAAGAGCTGATCGTCGTTCATAAGACCAAACGATGAGAACTGAGGATTCTGTGCCTTTGCATCTTCAGAAATCTTCTGATGTCCGCCCTTCTGGATAAGTTCATCGAGAGCTGCTCTGTAAACTTCTTCGTTTGCACACTTAACCTGACAAACTGTTTCGCCCTTCTTTGCCTGTTCAACGATATGATCGTGAAGAAGTGAAACTGCTTCTTCCTTTGTGTTTGCATAAAGTCCCTTATACTTGAAGTAGTCAACATCTGTAGAATCAGCAACGGGAGGTTCGAAATCACAGATTACGATATGTGTTATATCGTTGATTACAGCATCAGGAACAAAGAGATAGTTGTGTCTTAAAAGCTGTTCGCCGTTTGAACTTTCGGGGTCATCCCAAGTAACGTCAGCGTTATACCATTTGCCGTCGATCTTTACTTTTGTCCATGCGTGTGAGTTGTTGTCATACTTGTTACCTGTAATTCTTACATTTTCAATTCCGAAATAGTTACAAGCATAAGCAAGACCCTTGGCATAACCTTCACACTGTGCATATCCGCCTGCGAGTGGGCCATAAGCATCTCTTGAATGAACATCATCCTTAGAGAATACTGTGTTTGTGATGATATAATCGTGGATTGTGATTATCTTGTCGATATCTGTTGCATTTTCGGGGAACATACTTTCGATTTCTTTGAGTTTGCTTTCGAGTTCCTTCTTCATAGGTTCGATTTCGTGTTCATCGTATCTATACTGTAATGAAACAGTTGACATTGTTCCCTGTGCTGACACAAACTGTTCGTTTGTTGCATAGAACCAGAAAATTTCAGGTTCCTGGAAGAAAACGTTCTTATATGTTTTAAGAACTGTTTCTACGGGGTATTCAGCGCCGAGATCTACTTCTGTTTCATAGTTATAGATACCTGTGAGGATTTTGTCGTAAATCGCTTTTTCTTCATCGGGAAGAGTATTATATACATACTTCGGAACCGATGATGTAATATTTGTTGTTTCTCCACCCTGGTTTACAGAGTCTGTAACAGCAGGACTATCTGTAACTGATGTATCGGGAGTGTCGGGAGTATCCTTCGAGCAGGCTGTGAAAGTAATTGCTGCCATAGCCGCAAGGATAACGGATAATATTCTTTTTTTCATTTTTTCAAACCTTTCATTTTAAACTTATTCGGGGCGATTTTAACCGCCCCGAATTTAAAGTTATGTCATTTACTGATATGTTACAACCATTTCGATGATATACTTATCTGTTGTAAGGAATGATGTGTCACCAAGTGACTTAGCTGTGCACTTATAGCAACCTGATGTGTTGTTGACTGTCTTTACAACGCCTGCATAATTTGACTTAAGCCAAGCGCTTGCCTGATCATAAACAGCCTTGTCGCTACACTTGATCTGGATATATTCCTGCTTGTTCTTAGCAGCGTTGATAGCAGCCTGCTGGAACTTTGTCTTTGCTTCAGCGAGAGATGTTGCGTAGTAGCCTGACTTTACAAAGTAGTTGTTATCCCAAGATGAAGCTGAGGGAGGTGTGAATGAGCAGTTAGGAATGTAGTTTCTTCCGCTTCCGCTCATAATGCCTGCGTCAGGAATAAGGAAGAATGTGTATCTTAATGCTGTTGAAGGCTTTTCGTTGTAGTATTCAGACCAAGTAGCGTCAACATTATACCACTTGCCTGAAACCTTAACCTTGTTCCAAGCGTGTGAGAGACCGTCGTATTTTGTACCTGTCATACGAACATTTTCAAGTCCGAAATATGTGAGAGCGTATGACATAGCCTTTGCATAACCTTCACACTGACCTACGCCTGCTACGAGAGGACCGTATGCGTAAGCACTGTACTTGTTATCCTTTGAGAATACTGTGTTCTGAACGATGTAGTCGTGGATAGCCTTAACCTTATCATAGTCAGATGCATTTGCAGGGAACTTAGCCTTTATCTTTGACATTGCATTGTCACAAGCCTTATCCATCGCTGCTGCTTCTGCTGCAGTAAAGTCGTATACAAATACAACTGTGTTGCCGCTGACACCAAACTTAGTAGTAACATAGTTTGTGGGTTCCTGGAAGAATACATCTTCTGCAATCTTAGTGAGAGTAGCGTTGTCAAGTTCTACAGAAGGTGTAACGCGCTTTTCACGATTCTTGAGTGCTGTGTAGATTTCAACATAAGCCTGCTTTTCAGCATTTGTAAGTGTTCCATAAACATATCTGTTTGAATTCTTGACATAAGATGAAGGAGCTTCCTGCTTTGCAGTTGTTGTAGGAGCAACTGTAGGAGCTGTTGTAGGAGCTGTAGTAGGTGCAGCTGTAGGAGCTGTTGTGGGTGCTGTAGTAGGTGCTGTTGTGGGTGCTGCTGTAGGAGCTGTTGTCGCTACTGTTGTTGCTTCGGGAGCCGCTGTTGCAGCTGTTGCTTCTGTCTGAGGAGCAGATGCGTCGCCGTCCTTAGCTGTTCCACAGTTAGGGCAGAACTTTGTTGTTACTCCTGCCTGTCCGCAAGAAGGACATGTCCAGTCCTTAGCTTCGCCACAGTTAGGGCAGAACTTTGATGAAACTGCCGCCTGTCCGCAAGAAGGGCAATCCCATGTGTCGCCTGCTACTGCAACTGTTGCAGAAGTATCTACGGGTGTGTTTTCGATTTCTTTCTTCTTACATCCTGAGAAAACGGACACTGACATCATGACCGTCATAACAAGTGCAAGAAATGCTGATGACTTTCTCTTCATCATAAAGATTCTCCTTTTCATTCTTTGTTTTGGGTTTTATCGTTAAGAACAACCGCTTTTATTTTGGTTATTCTTTTTTCCTCCGTTATCAAAACGGTGAATTCAATGTCCTCGTAAACCACCGAGGCATTTTCGTTTTCCTCGGGTATCCGCCCGAGAAGGTCTGTTATAAATCCGCCCATTGTGTCATACTCGTGTTCTTCGGGGAGATTCTTTCCGAGAACGGAGAGTATTTTTTCAGGGTCTGATGTTCCCGAAATCATATAGGTTCCTTCTGAAACCTCAATAATTTCTTCGGCGTCGTTATCATATTCGTCCTGAATATTTCCGACTATGGATTCAAGTATGTCTTCCATTGTTATAAGTCCTGCCGTTCCGCCGTATTCATCGACAACAACAGCGAGCTGAGCCTTGTTCTTACGCATCATCTCAAAAACTTCTCCGCAGGAGTTCGTTCCCGGAACGTAAAGAACATCTCTTATAAAATTGGTTATCTCAAAACCTTCGACATTCTCACATCCGATAAGACAGAGAAGGTCTTTGACGCATACGAATCCGAGTATGCTGTCTATTGTGTTTTCGTAAACAGGAATTCTCGAACGCCCCGAATCTATCGCAAGACGGATCACATCGGGAACCTTCGCTTTTATGTCAACCGCGTCGATGTCTGTTCTGTGTGTCATAACATCGCCTGCTAAGGTGTCGTCAAACTCAAAGATATTGCTTATCATTTCTTTCTGCGATTCTTCAAGTTCGCCCGTTTCGTTACGCGCATCAACAAGCATAAGTATTTCTTCTTCTGTTGCTATATCCCTTTCGTCAGTCTGCGAAAGACCAAAAAGGAAAGAAAACAACTTTGTGAGAAGTCCGCATAAAGCGGTTAGAGGAGTGAGAAGTATTATAAGAATTTTTACAGGCAACGCAACGAACACGGCAAGTGATACCGAATCGGCAGCCATAGCGATTCTTTTAGGAATTCTGTCGCTGAAAACCGTCATAACAACAACTGTTGATAAAACGATTATAACTGCTGAAATTATCGTCGAAAATTCATCAGCAAAAATATTTTCTTCAAAAAGCTTTATAATACATTTATAAAGTGGTGAAAAAAATACCGCGAATGAACACAGAGATATAACAACCGCCGATAGAATTCTGTTTGCGGAAAAAGTAGTTATCATTGCAGACGGTTTTGAAAGAACAGATGAAAGAATTTTCTTTCCACCCTTTTCGTTTTCAAAATCCTTTACAATGCTATCGTTTATTTCTGTAACGGCAAACTCACATAATGTAAAAAACGCCCTAAGAAGAACGATGACAACTATGACCGCAATACCCCACCCGGAGATATCGGTTTCCGTAAAAACAACGGACAATCGACTACTGTCAGAAATCATTTCTATCCCCCGATACACAATAGGTTTTGTTGATTGATTATATGCAAAGAAAAAATTTCACATATAAAATGATTATACAATAAAACTAAATAAAAGTCAACAGTAACACCACAAGGAAGATATTGCAAAAAATTCCGAAATTTCGCATAAAATCAGCCTTTTTAATACCAACAAAAAAATTGTAATCAAACTGAAACCTATTTGTAACCATTCTGTAATATTTTCAGAAATTTATAAAAAACTCTGTTTTAAACAATATTGTTAAATTTTTGTCATTTGTATTTGTGCAGATATAACATCTAAGGATAAAACTGTTCAATAATAACACAACAAAGAGGGCTGATTTTTTTCATATGAAATGATTTTTTTTGAAAATTAAAAGTAAATTTATCTTTAAATTTTAGTTCATTCTCTTTACATTTTATAAAATATGTGTTAGAATTATCGGGTAAAGTTGTAAACAGAAAAAGTTTACGACATAACATCATCAGTTCAATTTTTTAGGAGGCTTACTGAAATGGCTAGAAAAATGAAAACCATGGATGGTAACAACGCTGCCGCTTGGGCGTCATACCCCTTTACAGACGTTGCTGCTATCTACCCCATCACTCCTTCCTCAGTAATGGCTGAGGTTACAGACATCTGGTCTGCAGCTGGACAGACAAACATGTTCGGACAGCCTGTAAAGGTTGCTGAAATGCAGTCTGAAGCCGGTGCAGCAGGTACTGTACACGGTTCACTCGCAGCAGGTGCTCTCACAACAACTTATACTGCATCACAGGGTCTTCTCCTTATGATCCCCAATATGTATAAGATTGCCGGTGAACTTCTCCCCTGCGTAATCCACGTTTCTGCACGTGCACTCGCATCACACGCTCTCTCAATCTTTGGTGACCACTCAGACATCTACGCTTGCCGTCAGACAGGTTTTGCAATGCTCTGTTCATCAAACCCTCAGGAAGTTATGGACCTTGGTGCTGTTGCGCACCTTTCAACAATCAAGGGTAGAGTTCCTTTCCTTCATTTCTTCGATGGTTTCCGTACATCACACGAAATCCAGAAGATTGAAACTTGGGATACAGAAACTCTCAAGAAAATGGTTGATATGAAGGCTGCTCAGGCATTCAGAAACCGTTCACTCAACCCTGAACATCCCGTTCTCCGCGGTACAGCTCAGAACCCCGACATCTTCTTCCAGGCAAGAGAAGCTTGTAACTCATACTACGACAACATTCCTTCAGTTGTTGAAGAATATATGAAGAAGGTTAACAAGGAAATCGGTACAGACTACAAGCTCTTCAACTACTACGGACATCCTCAGGCAACACACATCATCATTGCTATGGGTTCTGTAACAGATACAATCGAAGAAACAATCGACTTCCTCAACGCACAGGGACACACACTTGGTCTTATCAAGGTTCGTCTTTACAGACCTTTCGTTGCAGAAAAGCTCATCGAAGCTATTCCTGATTCAGTTGAACAGATCTCTGTTCTCGACAGAACTAAGGAACCCGGCTCAATCGGTGAACCTCTCTACCTCGACGTTGTTGCTGCTCTCAAGGGCTCTAAGTTCAACAACACACCTATCGCTTCAGGTCGTTACGGTCTCGGTTCTAAGGATACAACTCCTGCACAGATCAAGGCTGTTTACTGGAACGCATCATGGAAGGAAGACTTCAAGCAGAGATTCACAATCGGTATCGAAGACGACGTTACAAATCTCTCACTTCCTATCGAAGGCAACCTCGACAGTGCTCCTGCTGGAACAACAGCATGTAAGTTCTGGGGTCTCGGTTCAGACGGTACTGTTGGTGCTAACAAGAACTCAATCAAGATCATCGGTGACCACACAGATATGTATGCTCAGGCATACTTCTCATATGACTCAAAGAAGTCAGGCGGTGTAACAGTTTCACACCTCCGTTTCGGTAAGACACCTATCAAGTCAACATACCTCGTAAATATGGCTGACTTCGTTGCTTGTCATAACGAAAGCTACATCGACAAGTACGATATGGTTTCAGACATCAAGCCCGGCGGTACATTCCTTCTCAACTGTCAGTGGGATGCTAAGGAACTCGAAAAGAAGCTTCCCGGACAGGTTAAGAGATACATCGCTGAAAACAACATCAAGTTCTACACAATCGATGGTATCAAGATCGGTAAAGAAACAGGAATGGGCAACAGAATCAATACTGTTCTTCAGGCTGCATTCTTCAAGCTTTCAGACATCATTCC
>JAGAJQ010000011.1 GCA_017828955.1 Oscillospiraceae bacterium | reverse complement strand
TTATCAGATGTGATGATAATAACGTCAACAATATGCCTTGTGACGGTGCAGGATACAAAGAAGAAAGAGAGGAACAATAAACTATGGGAAGCTTCAGCTGGATAACTTGCGATACAAAAGAAAGAATTATTAATGGCGAAGAAATAAACGTATATGTTCTTGTTCCTGAAGAATTTGGCGGCGGCAACATCAAGGAATCTTGTTATGGCGGCTATGGAATATTTGGGGAAAAGGATATTTATGACCTTGTTGCAATCTGGAATAAGGATTTTCTTGAGGAAATTTTTAATTCTACAAACAGAAAACATAAAAAAGATCCGATTATAGAGGAAATAGCTTTTATTTATAAAGAAAAAACTGAAAAAGACGTCCTGAAGTATATTGAGGAACATAACCTTCCGGGTATTTATAAATACAGTTGGCTTCGTTTTATCGGAATTTATCTTGCGTGTTATGATGAAGATAATGCTCAGATGCCTTATCCAATCAAGATTGCAAAGAGTGAATATGTTGTTTATGAAGATTGCGACCCATCACCGGCTGACCCACATCAGGGTTTTAAATATTACATATAAAGTGATAAAGTTAAAAAAGGAGAAAAACTATGAATACTTATCTTTTAAATGTTATTTTTTATGCAGGAAGCGACGACACAAATGATGTAGATAGAGGTTTATACGCAATATCTTGCGACAAAACCGTGTCTGTAAACGAAATGAAAGACATTTTCAGAACTGTTAACGGTCTGCTTAGTCCTTACAGCGAAGAAGATGACTTCCCATTTTCTTACGGCGAAGGCTTGAATATTGACACTCTTATTGAAGGAGTCAGAGTTCATACCGGATATCCTGTTGTAGAAATGGCAGAAAACTGTGGAAAAATCGTCATTGATGACTATTACACTATTGAACAGTGGCAGTAAAACATATTTCCCATCCCTTCGGGATGGGATTTTGTTTTTTAAAAAAGAAAATTATAGTTAAATACAAAAATTTTATTTTTTAAATTTATGGAGGTATAAAAACTATGAGTTATCACACATTTATTGATTATGGTTATGGCATTAACTTCAGTAAGGTTGCTTCTTTTATTGAACTTGAAGAAATTCTTGCTTTTGTAGAAGAACACCCTGACGAAAAACACTTTTTCGAGCGTTTTATTCCTGAAGATGCCGAAAATATGACAAATGAAGACTGGATTGACTGGATGGCAAGTGGCTGTGACTGCGATTTCTACGAAGAGTTTGTAGAATTTTTCGATGAAGTATGCGGCGTTAAAGCCTTTAGAGCACAGGACGACTATAGTGGAGATTGGTTTCTTTTTATTGAACCTTTTTATCCGTGGTCTGCTCCAACGGGTTATTCTGAGCTTACCACAGAAAAAATCGATCAAATGTTTACTAAGTATATTCCTGCTTTTACCGGAATTCCTTTCTCTGCTGATGAGGTAGGATATATCGAAGTAACAAAGAATAATGAATGGCTGTAATAAAAATAAGGAGAAATGATTATGAGTAAAAAAATGACTAAAAAGGCAAATATGGCATATTGGGACGAAATCGACGATACTATTGTCGAATTTATCAAGGAAATTGCAGGTTTTTCAACTTCAGATAAGAAGCTTTCTTTTGATGAAGGCGAAGAAGATACAGAATTCTGTGATGTATACGGAGACGATATTCTCTGCGATATTCGTGATATGGTTATCCAGTATCTCGAAGAAAAGGGAGCGGAATTTCCGTTTATTGACGAAAACTACTGATTTTTCAGTTTTAAAGGAGGGTTTTTATGGCTTTTAAGCGAGTTCTTTTTGATAGAATCGAACAGATTGACATTTCAAATCTGACTTTCGAAAATCTGAGAGCCTACTATGGAACCGGACAAGCCATTTTGTTAAGTGGATCAGGCCGTAACAAGAAATACGGTTATCGCAGCGGCATTCAGACCGAATTAGGCGATATCGAAATTTCAGTATGGCGAAAGCTCGCAAAAAGACTTGTAATCCGTAATAATGACCAGAAGCTTTTGAGTTGTTATAAAAAGTGGCTCAAAAACACTAAAAATTGGCTGAAGCCTGAAGAAATTGAGCGCGAAGCTCTTGAAATGTATACATACCAAATGAAAGATAACACAGAATGGTATGATTACAAAGCGTTCAATGAGTTTTGGGAAAATTTTAAAAATTAAAAAATCGCCCTTCGGGGCGGTTTTTGTTTTTCAGAAAATAAAAATTATACTTAAACATCAGAACTTTAAATTTTAAAAATATGGAGGAATTAACTTATGATGCATTTTTCTACTTATTATCGTACTTTCGGAGATTGTTTTATTTACAAGGATGACAACAACTTCCCAGTAAAGAAGGCGAGACCCGTTCCTGTGAAGCCTGTAACAAGACCTGTCAAGGCTTGTATGCACAGAAAGACTCTTTGCGGCAGAAATCACTAAGGAGGAAAGTATGAAGTACACAAAGGATTTAAACGAACCGCTCATTTTTATTGAGTGTCTTAAAATGCTTGAAGTTGCCGTGGATAACGGCATTCTTCAGCGTGACCCTGACGAGAAAAACAATATTTTAGTCTATCGGGCAGCAGGGGACGATTATCACCCGGAAGGTTGGTATTCAGAGAATATCCATTCTGTTGCCCAAGAATTGCTTGAACAGGTTGAAGACCAGATTGCTATTCGTGAGGCTTTACAGGAAAGAGGAATAATTCTTGAATTCCCCGACGTTATTCCTGCAAAAAACGGAGAAAAACGAAACTATATTGATGATTAAGGAGAGAAACATATGAAAGTAAGAGCAATGCTTCAGAGTATTAACGAACCAAGAGAAGTTGAAATCATCAATGATGATTTCGGCTATGAAGGAAATCAGAGAAAATATCTCGTTAAAACTACGGATGGAGTAGTTTGTGAAGCAATTTTCAACTGTTTCACAGGACTTTATTACGCTGATGATGTCTATACTATATATAGCAGAGAAAGACAGGCGGAACTTCTTCCTGCCGGTTGGATTTGGAAGGATTACACTGATCGTTCAGGTCATCTGGAAGACCCTAAACATAATAGTATCGTTTCTTATGATTTTCAGACGGGAGAAGTCAATTTTTACAACACCGGTTGGGAACTTACACACCTTTCTATGACAGATTTTAAGCATTTTGCAGAAAAGTGGGTTAAAGATAATTTTTTTGATAACTTCTCCAACAAGCAAAAGTATGTTGTTAGAGTAACAGAAACACTTGTAAGAGACATCGAAATCGACGCTGCAAACGAAGAAGAAGCTATTGAAATGGCAAGGAATAAGGTTGACACAGGAGAATTCGACCTTAATGATTCGCTTTCTGCGAGAGAATACGACTATGAAATTCACTATAAGGAATAATCTAAAAAACCGTCCATTTTGGGCGGTTTTCTTGTAGAAAATTGTAATTTTTTATCGTTATATATAATAACAGCATTTAAGTAATGAGTGCTGAATAATTGTAAAGGTGGCGTTTAATTATGGGACCAGATAATTTTACTTTCCCCGGAAGCAATACACAGACAACAAGTGATAGCGGACCAATTTCTGACGAATATATGTGGGAAGAAACAGTCGATGTTTCTGATGACGAAGATGACAATTGAATAAATTTAAGTAAGGATGGCGTAAAAACGCCATCCTTTTTTATTTTTTACAAAAATAAAAAGTCATAATACTAATAAAATAACAAAAGGTGGTATTTTTATGGCAGAAAACAAAGAAATCCTGCTTGAAAGCGGGACTAATGAACTTGAAATTCTTGAATTTAATGTAGGTAACAGCGTTTACGGCATCAATATTGCAAAGGTTGTCGAAGTAACAACCGCACAGCCTGTAACAGAGCTTCCTTCTCACGACGAAAACGTAGAAGGTGTTTATAATTCAAGAGGAACTATTATTCCTGTTATTGACCTTTATAAGATTACTCATAACGAGCATATCGAAAAAGAGTCGGCAATGTATATTGTTTGCAGCTTTAATCAGACAACGGTTGCTTTTCACGTTGGTAAAGTTAAGGGAATTCAGCGAATTTTCTGGACAGACATTATTGAACCTCCTCGTATGGCTAATTTTTCAGGTAAGAAGAGCGGTTTGATTACAGGAATTGCAGACATTGACGAACATCTCATTATGATTCTCGATTTTGAAAGTATTGTTGCAGGCATC
>JAGAJQ010000105.1 GCA_017828955.1 Oscillospiraceae bacterium | reverse complement strand
CTACGCAATCTATCATACGGACATTGAAGTGTGCACCGTTTTCAAGATTCACTTCAACCGCCTCTTCAGGAATGAATTTAGGCTCGGTTGTCATTATGGTCTTACCTGCTGCCGACTGAGGAAGTTCATCGATAGCGCGTTCTTTTCTGTATGTACTTTCAATATTGGGGATTACAAGGGTTTCCATAAACTTTTTTATAAAAGTCGATTTACCCGTTCTTACAGGGCCTACTATCCCGATATAGATATCCCCATCGGTACGCTTTGAAATATCGTTGTAAATATTATTGTTTACCATAGATTTTTTCCTCCGTTTTTATCAGGATACTATCGGAATGAGAAGAATTTTTCCGCAGTTTTCGGGGCAATCGTTTTCTTCCATTATTGCTTCTATTGAGGTTGAATACTTCTTTGCAATATCCCATAAAGTTTCTCCCTCATCGGCAAAATACATTTTAAGAGCGTAATCCTCTTGTTTCTTTTCGCAGGTATCGTCAATTTTTATTTCTGTTACCGCATCAAACTTATAAATTCTTCTGATATTTATGCATATTCTTACTTCGCATTTAAGTTCGATATTTCCGTTATCATCGATATTATAGGTTACAGAAATAACATCAACATCGGGAATAACTGTTGTTTTATCGGTTATATCCTTGCATCTGAATTTGTGTTCGAGAGTATGTTCGTTTTCAAGAACAACATTTTTTCCGCTATTATCACACGCTACAACTGAGTTTGCGAGTTTTATCGCAAGGGTAATTGTTCCATTTTCTGTATCTGTTGTGACCGAACTGTTCTTGACTTTGCTCCAGGCGTCATAAACCGATGAAATATTGTTATCATCGGTCTTTACTGTAATGCGTTCAATATGGATTTCACAACATTTTTCGGGAGATGTTCTTACAGAACATTCTGATTTTACACATTCACAAGGATATGTCGTCGAATAGGCGTCGGATACTATTCGGATACTGTTATTTCTTACAGCCACTGCCGTAAGGCATATATCCGTTTCAACAGATACTGTTTTCATTTCGCCATCGCTGTTTTGTTTCGAAGAAAGTTCGCAACCGAGAATATTTGCTGAAACTGTTGTATCATAGCTATCATCTACGCCATCAACATCCATAATCTGACTGAACGGCAAGGTGAATTCCATTTTTTCGAGCACATTTCCGTTTTCTTCGTCGGAACAATAAAGAAAACAGATTCTCATCTCTCCGTTAACTATAACTTTGTTTGCTATTATTTTTTTATCAACTGATGATACAATACAATCAGAACGAATAATTGATTTTATCGGTGGTTTTCCGTATCCTATATCAATATCATCTGATACAGAAATCTGTTTTTCTTTGATAAGTTTCTTTCCTACAACAGAAACATCTTCTTTTTTAAGCTGAATATTCATTCCGTAAGAATCGCTTATAACCTCTTCTGCCCTCTCACCTGTTACTGTTATCTTGACAGAAATTGCTCCTCTTATATCAAGCCGACGCTGATTTACTGCACGGCAGTTTACATAATCAACAACGGGGATAAGTCGGATTTCGGCACCAGAAAGTTCCTCTCCGACATCAACAGATTTTGAAAACACCATTTTCTGTTCGATACAGTTTACAGCGTTACTGTTTTCGGACTGATAAAGAATGTTTGCTTTTACAACAAGGTCATAGGTTATTTTGCTTTCCGATATGTTCTTTGAGACAATGCAAGGCGTTACAATGCATTTAAGTACCTTGAAGATGTCGGGACAGTAATCGGGCAGAATACAATCGAATTCTATCGCTTGTTCCTGAAAACCATCATAAACAACCTCATCAGAAGATATTATTTCACGGTTAACCTTAAAACTCATATATTTTCCTCCTGTTTGGCATAAGCCTTTTTTCAATAATTATTCAGGAAATGTTCTGTTTATGCAAAGCCCGTACACAAAAATAAAATAACCTGTAAGATTTTTTCTTACAGGTTATTTTATTTAAAACAATATAGGAACATTACCATATATAAAAATTCTCAATATACCTATAATTATAAGATGAACAGGATAATAAATATAAAAAAGCCATTTTGTCCACTTTATCTTTCCTCTTTCACCGTTATAATGTTTCAAAAACGGATATACAAGAATGACAAGCGGCTGTATCAGACCGTAAACCTTATTTACAAAGAAGAAAGACACCGCTGAATACAGAAATACCCATATCATCATAAACATCATCTGTTTTTTCAGGTTTCCTCTGTTTCTATACATAGTTGTAATTGATAAAACCGCGATACAACTCCAGTCTGCAGGAAAAGCACTCCATACAAGAACAAATATAATTATTTTCTTTAACCAATCCTTCATCCCTGTGTCTGTATCCTGAAGCCAGAGAACAAGAACTGCAACAAATAAAGGATACATTACACTCGTCTGATTGAAAATCCCTGTTTTAAGCGGAACAAAATCAATCCCGAATGCAAAACAATATGCAAAATGAGAAATCACTGCAAATAGAAAAAGCCTCAGTATATATTTTTTAGGATTTCTGGTATGATAATAGCCTTCGCATATAAAAAACCACATCATAGGTGCTGTGAGACGACCGATTATATGAAACAGTATAGAAAAAGGTTCTGAAGAAAAACCCGGATATATCAAATCGGCAATATGATCTATTGTCATAGCTATAATCGCTATAAGTTTAAGATGGTTTGAATTGAGACCTTTAGTCATATTTTCTCCTTGAATTTATGTTATTTTTTAATCCTTATGTAATATTTTTCGTTATCTTCTTCTGCTATATATCCTCCGTTAGAGAGAATGACTTTCAGAGACGCTGTATTTTCTTTATCGACACGAAAGCGTATTTCTTCTTCAGGAATTGTTTTTCTTGCTACTTCAAGAAGAAGACGAAGTCCCTCTTTAGCATATCCTCTTCCTCTGAAATCTTTTCCGATAAAATATCCGATATGTCCTGAACCCGATTTTAAAGACTCACAAAGATAATGTCTTAAACGAAACTGACCTATTATCTCGTCATCATTCCATAGAAAGAAAAATGTTTCGGGAACATAGCCATCGGGCAGGTTTTCGCCTTCTGAAGATGAAATCATCTGTTTTAACGCCTTATTTATAAAATCATCATAAGAAACATTATACCAATCGTTTGTAAAACTGTTTTCATAAGAAGGAATATCCTTTACAAAGAGGTATTCCTTCTCTGCATCTTCAAAATTTGCCTCTTTTAAATAAAGCATTCAGTTCTCCTTTGAAATAGTTATATCATCGGGTTGTTTCTTTGAAAAAAGTCCTCTGAAAATTCCACCTTTAAAAACAGATATTACTATAAAGAATATATCTGCAAAAATTATAAATATAAATGACGGAATAAGAATACGGGTATATTTTTTACCGAAATATTTTGATTTGTTAATCTTAAATCCCATCTGTGAGATGAACAGAAGCACTCCTGCATTGAAAACAAGATGATGCCTGCTGATTTAAGAAAATCAAGGACAAGATAAAGAGGAAAAACAAGTCCATTCTGAATAAAGTTTAAAATAAGGTTTAAAATAAAAATTCCTATCTGAACAAGGAACATAATGCGTGTAACATTAAGCATTACGCCACCACCAATGCCTATTCCTCCACAAAAGGTAAGTCCTGCCCTGTCGGAGAAGTTTTTAAGTATTCTTAAAACAGGTTCACTCTGACAACCTTCGATAAATCCGTTGTTTATAATGCTGTAAACATTGAATTTTACTCCGTTTTCCTTACACATAGTTTCTGCTTCTTTTAAAAACGGAAGAACATGAGACGGAAGGCAGTCAATGTAGAGAGGAAGCGAGAAAACTACATTATCCGCATCTTTTATGGTATCTAAAATACGTTCGTAATCGCCTTTATTTCGAAGTTTTTCGACAACTTTTTCGCCTTTTACAAAAAACTTCTGAAGTGAAATGAGATACGACGACGCACTTAAACTCTTTTTAGGGCTACAATTTATAAATACTGTTTTCATATATTACCCTCCGTTTCTGAAAGGTCTGAAATAAAAACAACATCATTATTCTGATAACCGAAATTTATCGCGTTTCTTTCTGTAAGATACTTGAATGTTTCTTTTTCTTCTTCAGAAATATCTCCATAAACAATATTTTTCCAAAGATTATGTTTTCCGTAACGAAGAGTGTGATGCATCTGTTTTGCACGATATGTACTCATAGGGGTCGAAATACCTATGCTTCTGTCAAGTATGCATTTGATTTCGGGGTTGTATGTTCCGTAAAAATTATCGGTTATTATTATGAGTTCATCCGCCTGACCTATAATTCTGCACACTTGTTTAATACTATCCTTTATATAACATTCTGCGGGATGTTTTGTCCAACAACCGAAACAGCCTCTACAGTTTGAATATTTGCCGTCTGCTTTGATGACATAATCGCATTTTTCTTTCAGCATATTTTCATATTCTTCTGAAAGACTATGGATAATTACTTTCATATAAATTATCTCCTTAAAATCAGTTTACAAGTTGAGTATATAGGTTTTAAAAGAATTTGTCTATAAAGCCGACTTTGAAATTTGTAAACCGTCGGTTGCATTTTACTTTATTTTTTCTGAAAGTGAGATCATTTTATCCTTTTCGTTATCATTTGAAAGGCACTTTATCATTCCGAGTCCTGACGCGTTTGCTATAACTGAAATTTCAGAACTTGCAAATGATGCAGGAAGAATTCCTGAATTTATAAGATTTTCGGGATTGAATTGTGTTCCATAACAACCCGAAAGATATACATTCGGAATAACACCGTCACAAATCGATGTGAACATAGCAGAAAGTGATTCGGCATTTTCAAAGAAAAGGTCAATATCAGCCTGTAAAAGTTCTTTTTCATCGAGGAGAGAGATTTTTTCGCCTTCAACCTTTTTATCATCTGATATTATTCCCTTTTTGAGATTGACAGCAATGATATCAACAAGTCCTGTTACGAAAATACCAGACGCAACAACATTATTTCTTGTTGAATATTTTATAGTTCCGTCGGGTTTGATTTCAGCCTGATGAATAGCACCACTTTCTGCTATTGTTCCCGATGAAATACCCTTTGTTTCCATTATAGGCGAATCTATTCGCATAGATATAATTTCATCGGGCTTTTTGAACACACACTGAGTAATTTCAGCAAAATCAATAAAAAGAGAATTGTCAGGTGCGCTATCAAAATCAAAATAAGAAAGAACAGAAATCATATCCCCCGATATTCCGTTTCCTGAACAAGGAGAAACAAATACCGTTGCGGATTTATTTCCGTAAAGACCTAAATTTGACGCTCTTTCTTCTATTCCAAACAAAGACGAACCTTTTTCCGTTGATGTGAATAAAGAGAGATTTTCTTCTGAACCACAAACAGCGTAGGTCTTTATTTCGTCTTCTTCAATAAGATAATCATCACAACAGGATTTTATCGCGTTATTGAGTGATGTAATCATATCTTCGCCGTATTTTGTATTTCCTGCTGTAAGTATGTCCTTTGATTTAAGATTTACTATGTAAAATGCTACTGCATTGTATCTTAAATCAACCGATATTCCGTATTCTGAATCTGAAGGGGTGAAATTCGCAAAATTTTCCATAAGATAATCTCCTTTCGACACAAAAACAGTCCAAATTTATTATTAGCTAATATTATAACATAAAAATTCCAAAATTGCTTGTTTTTTTTCAAAAAACTTGATAAAATATAAAAAGATAAATTTATATAGAGGAGAAATACATATATGGTTTCAGAATTCCGTCATCTTATTGACCTCAACGATTTTCCCGTATCGTGGTGGGATGAACTTATCGCACTCGGCAAGGATATAAAGAAAAATCCCGAAAAATACTCGAAAGCCTGCGACGGAAAGATAATGGCTACTCTTTTTTATGAACCTTCAACAAGAACACAGATGTCATTCCAGACAGCTATGCTTCGACTTGGCGGAAGAATAATAGGTTTTGACAATCCACAGACATCATCTGTTGCTAGGGTGAAAATCTTAAAGACACAACAAAGATAGTTTCAAGCTATTCAGATATACTTGTTATAAGAAATCCTAAGGAAGGTTCTGCGAAGGCTGCTGCTATCTCTGCTGACTGTCCTGTTATCAATGCAGGAGACGGCGGACATCTTCATCCGACACAGACACTTACTGACCTTCTCACTCTTTCAGAGAAAAAAGAAACATTATCAGGTCTTACCGTCGGTGTCTGCGGTGACCTTATAAACGGAAGAACTGTTCATTCACTTTTAAAAGCACTCTCCTGTTATAAGAACAACACATTTGTTCTTATCTCAACAAAAGAACTTCGTTTACCCCATTACATAAAAGACATTCTTACTGCATCAAATTCAAAGTTTGTTGAAATGACATCTCTCGAAGAGGCGATGCCCATGCTTGATGTTCTTTATATGACAAGAATTCAGAGAGAAAGATTTGCTTCTGAAGAGGAATATCTTTCACAGAAGGACATTTATGTTCTTGACACAAAGAAAATGAGTCTCGGAAAGAAAGACCTTATCGTTTTACATCCTCTTCCAAGAGTTGATGAAATTGCGATTGAGGTTGATGACGACCCGAGGGCAACATATTTTGAACAGGCGAAAAACGGCGTTTATATAAGAATGGCACTCATCCTTTTAATGCTTGGAAACGGAAACGGACAGGCACTTCTCAAAGGAAAATGTCATACAGGCGTTAAATGCAACAACCCTAAATGCATTACAAACTCTGAAGATTATTTACCGAAGAGTTTTATCGGAAACGGCGATACACTCGAATGTGAATACTGCGACGAAAGACTTCTGATGAAATAATAAAATAATCCCTCTGTGAACTGAATCAACAGAGGGATGTTTTTATTACAAAACAATTACAGTTTTATGGAAAGTATAGACAATAGAAATTTGAGATGATAGAATAAGTTCAGTAAATATCCGGAGGAATTTTATGAAAAAATTATCAGAAAAACATAAAAAGATACTGAAAGCGATTTTAATACCCTTGATTATTATTCTTGTTATTGCTATGATAAATGAAATAGTAAAATATATTATTATTTCAAAAAATGACGATATAAT
>JAGAJQ010000104.1 GCA_017828955.1 Oscillospiraceae bacterium | reverse complement strand
GTTTGCGTCGCCCCAGTCTGCCTCAACAGGAGGAACAAGAGGAGCTGAATCGGCTGTCATAGACATGAGGTATGTCAGAGGAGAGTTCCAGTAAATTGTGATTTCGTTTGTTGAATAACTTTCAGCGTTATCGGCATAACATTTTGCCGAGGGCTGACCGCGGAGTGTGAGTTTTACAAATTCGTCTTCAAAGTCATCATCGGGGCCGCCAACGAGCATTCCGGGCATTGCTGTTTCCTTAACCTGTGAAGGTCTGTGATGAGGATATCTCGGTGAAACAGTACCTGTTCCTGTTACATATGAAATACCCATAGGGTTAACGCCGAAAATGTAGTTGAGATGGTTTTTAGCGGCTTCCTTATAGCTGTTGTTTCCTGTTATATCAGAAGCATAGATAAGGTGCATAGCGTTGTTTGCGATGTGCATATTACTTCCCCAGATATAGTCATCTTCAAGGAAAGAAATCATATAGCCGTCATTGTCTGCTATTTCCTTGAATGTATCCGCTTCTGCGATGAAATTGTCCTTGATTGACTTGTAAGTGTCAGCAGGGAGCATCTTCTTGCAGTTATCTGATGTAAGGATTATAGCCGAGCCATAAGAACCTACATACTGCCAGCCGAATTCAAGGTCTATCTTCTTTTCTGTGTATTTAACGATAGCATCTGCATATTTCTGTTCTCCTGTAACATCAAGGAGAGCAGCGGCGGCATAGTATCTTTCGTCAATATCTTTTGAGTCGCCGTAAGCACCTGTTGTTATCGCACCGATACTCTTGTAAACGAGAACATCGTGTTCTTCAAGATAACCCCATGCCTTCTTTGAAGCTTCAAGACATTTTTCAGCAAATTCCTTGTCTGTGTCAAGGTATGCCTTATAAGCTATTGCCATAACTGCGGCGAAATCGCCTGTTGCGGTTGATGAAACGGGTGAGAGGAAAACTTCGCCTTCTTCATCGGGCATAATTGTCTGAGAAAATTCCTTTACAGTAACCTTATGGTAAACACCGCCGTCAGCAGCCTGCATTTTAAGGAGCCATTCAATCTGTGTTCTTGTTTCATCTAAAACATCAGGGATTCCGTTTCCGCTTTCGGGGATACCCGAATCATCTGAGAATGCCTTGGGATTTCTTTCATAAGCGAGAAGAAGGTCAGCAGCAGCCTTTGAGCCTGCAACTGTGTATTTTCCGTAGTCGCCTGCGTCGTGCCATCCGCCTGTTGTGTCGACCTTTTCGCCTGTTTCATAAACGGTTGCTTCGCCTGTATGACAAGCCGCGTGTGCAAAATCGCCTGCAAGGTCAGAAGTAAGTTCTTCACCGCAACGCTGTAAATAGAACATTCCCAAAACCTTGTTGAAAGAATCTGTATAGATGTCATTTCCGATTTCGAAGGTATATGATTTTCCTGCTTTTTCGTGTTCTATGTAGTATTTTCCTGCCTTTGTAATAGAACTGAAATCTGCGAAATAGTTGAATTCATCAGCAGTTTCGTTTTCCATATAAGGAGAGAGTGTTCCTGCATATACAACTTCGTCATTTTCAGCATTTATAACCCTGAAATCTTCAGAAAGATTTTCACCACGAAGAACAGCAATCTTCTTGTCATTGGGCTTATAGCCTATCTGATTTATGTTTATATCGGGAGCGATGATTTCTTCAACAACTTCCATATTGCTGTCGTCAATAAGTTCGAGAACAACATTGTCGATGTAGATATGATGAATAGGAAGTTCCTTTCCGTCAAGAGTGTTTCCTAAGTTGAAAACTATTCTTGCGTATTCGTCTGTGGGATGTTCCATTGTGAATTCAACAGTATAGGTCTGCATTTCTGTTCCTACTTCAACCCACTGACCTGTATAGGCAACATAGTCACCGCCGTTTTTCTGAAGTCTGAATTCAAATCTTCTTGGTTCTGTTGAACGCATATCAAAAGAACAACGATAAACACCGCCTTTTATGAGGGGGATGATGTCCTGATAAAGCTGAACGCCATATTCAACCGAGCCTGTGTTTGTTATACCTAAGTGGAGCTCGCCGTCTTCAACAGCAGGGGCACTTGAAAATCCGCCTGAGAAAAACGTTCCCCATTTGTTTGCGTTTAAATCAAATGTTCCGTTCTGGATAAGCGGTAAATCTTCGGGGGGAGTTTCTTCCTTTACAGTTGTTTCGCTGACAACGGGTGCTGTTGTTTCAGAAGGGTCTTCTGTCGGAGTTTTCTGACAACCCGTAAAAGCGAGAACAGTTACTGCAAGAATGAACGCTGTGAGTTTTTTCATAATCGTCATTCCTTTACAAATAAAATATACAGAATAATTATATTATGCATTCTGACGAATGTCAATGGGATTTTTCGGAATTTTCTGTTGCTATTATAATTTTTTGAGTATTTTTGTAACGACTTTGTTATAAAAGTGTCAAATATTATATAAAAGGTGTTTTATATGGCTTTAATTTTGTATCTTTGTCCATTGTGAAAAATTTACAAAAGGTGTATAATTATTCTGTATAAATGAAGGGAGAGTTGGCATGTTAAAACTCGCTCGTTACTTGAAGAATTATATCAAAGAAGTTATAATAGGACCCTTTTTCAAACTGATAGAAGCAGTATTCGAACTTATCGTTCCGCTTGTTATGGCAAAGATTATAGATGTCGGCATTGAAAATTCCGATAAAAGCTATATTCTCAAAATGGGCGGTGTGATGATACTGCTCGGCGTTGTAGGGCTTTGTTGTGCACTCATTTGTCAGTATCTCGCATCAAGAACCTCTCAGGCGATAGGAACAGACCTCAGAAACGATGTCTTTTCAAAGATAGGCTCGCTTTCTTATTCACAGCTTGACAAATTCGGTTCTGCATCACTTGTAAACAGAATAATATCCGATGTAAATCAACTGCAACTTGCCGTTGCAATGCTTATAAGACTCGTTGTAAGAGTTCCTTTCCTGATTATCGGTGCAACGGTTATGGCTTTTTCTATCAATACAGAACTTGCCGTTATCTTTGTTGTGATTATTCCTCTTGTTGCACTTTCACTCTATCTCGTTATGAGCCGTTCTGTTCCTTACTATAAGCGAATACAGAAAAATCTTGACGGCGTTTCGGGAATAGTAAGAGAAAACCTCAACGGCGTAAGAGTTATAAGGGCATTTTCGGGACAGGACCGTGAAAACATCCGTTTTCAGAAAGCAACCGATATCGTTATGGAAGAAAACATCCGTGTCGGAAGAATATCGGCGATTTTAAATCCCGTATGCTATGTGATACTCAACCTTGCTATCATCGCTATTCTTTATTTCGGTGGCGGAAAGGTCTATGACGGCGCAGTTTCACAGGGTGAAATCATAGCCCTTGTAAACTATATGACACAGATTTCATTAGCACTTGTAGTTATGGCAAACCTTGTTGTCATCTTTACAAAAGCAGGTGCTTCCGCATCAAGAGTAAATGAAATCTTTGATGAAACACCCGATATTTCAGACGGAAACGGTGCAACAACATCAGAAAACGCACCTGCCGTTGAATTTAAAGATGTTTGTTTTGACTACGGCAACAACGGTGAATACGAACTCGAAGGCATAACATTCTCGGTAAGAAAAGGTGAAACGATAGGCATTATCGGTTCAACGGGTTCGGGTAAATCAACGCTTATAAATCTCATTCCGAGATTTTATGATACAGCAAAGGGCGAAGTTTTTATTGACGGTGCAAATGTAAAGGATTACATCGTTTCAGAACTTCGCAGAAAAATCGGAATTGTTCCTCAGAAATCGGCTCTTTTTTCAGGAACAGTAAGAGAAAATCTTACCATAGGAAACGAAAATGCTTCTGAAGAAACAATAAAGAAAGCGATAAGAATAGCTCAGGCAGAGGATATCATAGAACGTATGCCTGAAGGTCTTGAAACATTCATCGCAGAGGGCGGAAGAAATTTATCGGGCGGTCAGCGTCAGCGACTAACAATAGCGAGAGCACTTGTACGTGAACCTGAAATTCTGATTTTAGATGACAGTTCATCAGCACTCGACTATGTTACCGACCTTAATCTTCGTAAAGCAATAAAGGAAGAAACCGATAATATGACAGTCTTTATCGTTTCACAGAGAGCTAATGCGATAAAGAATTCCGACAGAATAGTCGTTCTTGATGACGGCAGAATTTCTGCAATAGGAAAACACGAAGAACTTCTTAAAACTTCCGATGTTTACATTGAAATCTGTAAATCTCAGGAGGTGAAAGGGTAATGAAACTTAAAACTTTAAAAAGACTTTTATCCTATGTAAAACCCTATACACCCCTTGTAGTAATAGCGTTTATTCTTGCGGCAGTCGCAGTAGCGCTTACATTGACAGCACCGATAATAACAGGTAAAGCGGTAGACTGCATAATAGGAAAAGGCAATGTTGATTTTGAGCTTATGATGAAATATATCATCATTCTTTTCTTTGTCGTTATCGGAACAGCCCTTTCAAACTGGTTACTCGGGTTTGTTATGAACAAAATCTCACACGGCACAGTAAGGGATATAAGAAACGAAACATTTTCTAAATTTTCAAAACTCCCACTCAGTTATATCGACCATACACCCAAAGGCGATACAATGTCTGTTATAATTTCAGATGTTGACAGTATTTCCGACGGTATAATCCAGGGGTTCACACAACTCTTCACAGGTATAGCAACAATAGTCGGAACTTTGATATTTATGTTTGGCATAAATGTTAAAATCGCACTTGTGTGTGTTCTCATAACACCTCTTTCTCTTGTAGTTGCATCAACAATAAGCAAGTATTCATATAAGTTCTTCAGTGAACAGACAGAAGTAAGAGGAGAACTTGGCGGATATATAAACGAAATGATTTCGGGGCAGAAAACCATTCAGGCGTTTTCTTATAAAGAAAGTTCCGAAAAGAAGTTTAAAGAGATAAACGGAAGACTTTATAAGTGTGGCGTTAAAGCACAGTTCCTTTCAGCACTCACAAACCCCTGCACAAGATTCGTAAACGGAATAGTTTACGCCGCAGTAGGCGTTTCGGGTGCATTCGCAGTAGTAGGCGGGGCACTTTCAGTAGGTTTTCTTTCAACATTTTTAGCATATGCAAATCAGTATACAAAGCCTTTCAACGAAATAAGCGGCGTTATAACAGAACTTCAGGCAGCACTTTCGGGTGCTGAGAGAGTTTTTGCCCTTTTAGACGAAAAGGAAGAAGAATCCGACGAAAATATGCCGACACTTGAAAATCCCGATGGCAGCGTTTCTGTAGAAAATGTTTTCTTCTCTTATGATAAGAATGTTCCGCTTATCGAGGATTTCAACCTTAAAGTAAACCCGGGTATGAGAGTTGCGATAGTAGGGCCTACGGGCTGCGGAAAAACAACTCTTATAAATCTTCTTATGCGTTTCTATGATGTAAATAGCGGTAAGATTTCCGTAAGCGGAAATGATATAACCGAAATCACGAGAGACAGTCTGCGTAGTAACTACGGAATGGTTTTACAGGAAACCTGGCTTTTCAAAGGAACAATCCGTGATAATATTGCATACGGCGCAGATAACCCTACCGATGAAGAAATCGTCGAAGCGGCAAAATCCGCTTATGCACATAGTTTTATAAAGCGTCTCCCCGATGGATATGATACAGTCATTTCAGATGATGATGAAAATATCTCACAGGGACAGAAACAGCTTCTCTGTATAGCAAGAGTAATGCTTATAAAACCCAAGATGCTTATTCTCGATGAGGCAACATCTTCTATCGACACAATGACCGAAATCAGAGTTCAGAAAGCTTTCAATAAGATTATGGAAGGAAGAACAAGTTTTGTTATAGCACACCGTCTTTCAACCATAAAAGAAGCCGATGCGATACTCGTTATGAAATCGGGAAAAGTTATCGAAATAGGAACTCACGATGAACTCATCAAAAAAGCAGGTTTCTATTCAGAACTTTATAACAGCCAGTACAGACAGGCATAAATTCTTTGTAAGTTACGGTTAAAAGCCGATACTTAAATAAATTTCAATTCTATTTTTTAGGAGGAAAATGAAAATGAGCAAAAAAGCAAAAATAGTGCTCGTAATCGTTATCTCAGTAGTAGTACTTCTGATAGCGGGAATTTTAGGAGTTGCGCTTATTTCAGCAAATTCCGAATCATCGGTAGCTGTAAATAATACAGAACTCAAAAAGGGAAATGTACAGAATTATGTAAACGCAACAGGGGTTGTTGCAAGTAAGGATGAAACATATGTGCGTTCGCTCGCTACATATGAAATCGAAGAAGTAAAGGTTTCTGTCGGTGACAAGGTAAAAGAGGGGGATATTCTTTGTATCATCGACGATTCAACAATAAAGACACAGATCGCTATTGCCGAATCAAACCTTCAGAGTGCGAATATGTCAACATATAACGCTCTTCAGACAGCAGAAAGAAGATATAATGAACTTCTCGCTGCATCAAACGGACAGGATAAGGCAACATCAACACAGGTTTCTATCACAAACGCAAAGAATAACCTTGATAATGCCCAGAAAGCATATGATAAGGCTAAAGAACAGTATGAAGATTTAACAAAGAATGTAAACTACGCTTCTGCAAAGTCTTCTGTTGATACGGCTTATGAATCACTTCTTGTAGCTTCTGAAAATTATAATGACGCTCTTGAAAATGTAGGTCTTGTTCCTGTTTATTATATGGGAATGTACGTTGGACAGAGATATGGAACTGATTATTCAAAGAGTGATATCGTTCATTGGGAAAAGACAGTTGAAGAAGCAAGAGAATATCTTTATGATGATCCTACAAACACACGTCTTCAGAAATACTATAAAGAAAGCTACCAGAAACTTCTCGAAACTCTTCCCGATGCCGAAACAAAGAATGCAAGAGATGCTTTCAATAACGCACAGACAAATTACGACAATGCAAAAAGAAACCTTGATGAAATAGAAAAGAATATCAAGGATGCTTTTGAAAATGCAGAAACAGGTCTCGAAACAGCAAAGCTTGCTTATGAATCAGCACAGAATGATATCACAGCAGGCCTTGAAGATGCAAGAAGAGCTTATGAACTCGCTCTCAAGCAGGCTGAAAACGAACCTGCAATCTTACAGCTCAATGATCAGAAGAAAATTCTTGATGATTGTGTTGTAAAGGCAGAAAAATCAGGAACAATCACAGCAGTTTACGCTAAGGAAGGCAACATTGCAAACGGTGCACTTTTCATCATTGAAGATACAGACGACCTTAAAATCAAGGCAACTGTAAAGCAGTATGATATTCCTTACATAACAGTAGGACAGAAAGCAATTATCAAGTGCGACGCTCTTGACGGTGAAGAATACGAAGGCGTTGTAACAGTTGTAGCACCTGCAGCAACAAAAGAAGCAACCGATGGTTCATTCGTTGTTGAAGCAGATGTAACATCAAAGGATACAAAGCTTCTTATCGGTCTTAAGTCAAAGCTCGATATCATTATCGAAGAATCAAACGATGTATTCACAGTAAGATACGATGGTATAGGTTCAGATGACGAAGGCGACTATGTTCTCGTTGCAGAAGACGATGGTATGGGCGGATACACAGCAAAGAAGGTTTATGTAACAGTAGGCCTTGAAGGGCTTGTTGAAGCTGAAATCACATCATCAGAACTTAAAGAAGGCGATATCCTTATCCTTGATACAGAAAAATGCAAGGACGGACAGAAGGTAAAACTCAAGAAGAACAAGAATAAAGATACTGACGGAGAATAAACTGTATGAAAAAGACAATTATTGATATGCACGGCATCGTAAAGTCTTTTTATATAGGCACTCCGAACGAACTCGAAATACTTCACGGAATAAACATAACCGTTAAAGAAGGCGAATTTGTTTCGATAGTAGGACAATCGGGTTCGGGAAAGTCAACGCTTATGAACATCATCGGTGCTCTCGACAGAGCAACAAGAGGTTCATATATGCTTGACGGCGTTCCCATAGGAATATGCGACGATAAAAGACTTTCCGAAATCAGAAATAAAAAGATAGGTTTCGTTTTCCAGACATTCAACCTTATCTCAAGAACATCAGCGCTTAAAAATGTCGAACTTCCCATGCTCTATTCAGGGGTTTCAAAGGCAGAGCGCACAAGAAGAGCAAAAGAACTTTTAGACCTTGTTGAAATGTCAGACCGTATGACACATATGCCGAATGAACTTTCGGGCGGTC